>JAODAU010000452.1 GCA_025463615.1 Microbacteriaceae bacterium
ATCGTCGAGAACCTGTTCTACTCGTTCACCGACTGGACGGGATTCGGCTCCGAGTTCTCCTTCATCGGGGTGCAGAACTTCGTGCGGCTGTTCGCGGACCAGCAGACGCTGCAGGCGTTCTGGAACACGATCGTGTTCACCGTCTGCAACGCGCCCCTCCAGATCGGGCTCGGGCTGCTGCTCGCCGTGACGCTGAAGAGGCCCGGCAGGTTCATCAGCGTGCTGCGCACGATCATCGTGCTGCCGATCGCGATCAGCGGCGTCGTGCTCGGCTTCCTCGGCACCGTCATCTTCGATCCCAACTCCGGCATCCTGCGGGCGATGTCCGAGGCCCCCGGTCTCGGATTCCTCGCGCAGAACTGGCTCGGCAACGCCAACCTGGCGATGGCCAGTGTGGTCGCCATGAACCTCTGGCAGTGGACCGGGTTCACGATGCTGATCTTCCTCGCGGGGCTGTCCACGATCCCCTCGGAGCTCTACGAAGCCGCCACCCTGGACGGCGCGGGGCCGTGGGCGCAGTTCCGCACCATCACCTGGCCGCTGCTCGCCCCCGCAGCGACCATCAACATCGTGCTCACCCTGATCGGCGGATTCAAAGTGTTCGACATCATCTACGTGCTCACCCAGGGCGGCCCGGGGACGGCGACGGAGTCGATCGTGATGCGGGTCACCTCGGAGGGCGGGTTCGCCCGGTTCGGGTACGCCTCGGCCATCGACTTCACGCTCACCGCGGTCATCCTGGTCGTGGCCCTCGTATCGCTCGTGCTCCTGCGCCGGCGGGAGATCGACGCATGAGCGCGAACCGCTCTCAGCGGCGGGCGCGGACGCGTGCCGTCGAGCTCGTGCGGCTGCTGCCGGCCATCGTCTGGGCCGTCATCATCCTGGTGCCGCTGGTCTTCCTCGTCTTCATCTCGGTGCGAACGACGGCGGCGTACGGCCGCGCGCCGCTCGCGTTCCCGGAGTCGCTCGAGATCGGCAACTACGTCACGGCGTGGAACCAGGGCGCGATCCCGATCGCGTTCGTCAACACCCTGGTCATCACGGCGGCCTCCATCGTGGGAGTGGTGGTGCTCGCCTCGCTCGCCGCGTACGGGATCGCGCGCTGGCTCGGCCCCGGCGGCGGCGGGTTCTACGTCTACTTCGTGCTCGGGCTCATCGTGCCGTTCCAGTTGGGGCTACCCCTCCTCTTCAAGATCTTCGCCGGCGCCGGTCTGACCGACACCCTCCCCGGAGTGATCATCGTGCAGGTCGGTGCAGGCCTGCCCCTTGCGGTGTTCCTCTATACGGGCTTCCTCCGCTCGGTGCCCCTGGAGCTGGAGGAGGCGGCGCGCATCGACGGCGCCGGCGATGTCCGCACGTTCGTCAGCATCGTGTTCCCGCTGCTGCGACCGGTGACCGCGACCGTGGTGATCCTCACCGCGATCACCGTCTGGAACGACCTGGTGGTGTCGCTCTTCTTCCTCTCCACGCCGGGCAACCAGACGCTGCCGTTGGCCACGATCGGATTCCGCAGCATCATCTCCAACAACCAGCCGGTGATCTTCGCCTGCGCGGTCATCACCGTGCTCCCGATCATCGTGCTGTTCATCGTGCTTCAGCGGTTCTTCATCTCGGGTCTCACCCAGGGCGCGCTCCGCGGCTGACACGCATGACACTCTCTTCGAAAGGCAACCAACGCATGACCCGTCCCACTGTCCTGGCCTACTACTTCCCGGGATGGCACCCAGACGAACGACTCTCGGAGCGCTACGGCGAGGGTTGGACGGAGTGGGACCTCCTGAGGGCCGCCCGCCCGCGCTTCCCCGGTCACCGCCAGCCGAGGGTGCCCGCGGACGGATACCTGGACGAGTCGGACCCCGCGGTGATGGCGGGCAAGGTCGACCTGGCCGCCGACCACGGCGTCGACGCCTTCCTCTTCGACTTCTACTGGCACGATGACGGCCCGTTCCTCGAGGGCGCGCTCTACCGCGGCTACCTCGAGGCGCCGAACAGGGACCGGATCGGGTTCGCGCTGATGTGGGCGAACCACGACTGGGTGGAGATCTTCCCCGCCGACCACGACGAGCACGCGGTGATCACGCCGGGCGCGGTGGGCAGACCCGCCTTCGACGCCATGGTCGACCACGTGATCGAGCACTATTTCTCCCAGCCGGAGTACCTGACGGTCGACGGCAAGCCGTTCTTCTCGATCTACGAGATCGGGTCGCTCATCGAGGGGCTCGGCGGGGTCGAGGAGGCACGCGCCGCCCTCGAGGACTTCCACCGCAAGACCGTGGCCGCCGGGCATCCGGGACTGTACCTGGATGCCACGGTCTGGGGTTTCGGCGTGCTCCCCGGCGCCGTCACGACCGCGGAGCCCGAGGAGCTGATCCGCACCCTCGGCTTCGCCTCCGCGAGCTCGTACGTATGGGTGCATCACAGCGACGTCTCCGCCAAGTCGTTCCCGGTCGTGGAGTGGGACGCGGTGGCGGATGACGCGTTCGACGCGTACGCGCGCTATGCGACCGAGCTCGGCGTGCCGTTCATCCCGAACGTCACCGTCGGGTGGGACTCGAGCCCGCGCACCGACCAGGGGCTGCCGTTCCAGCCGGTCGGATACCCCTGGTATCCCGTGATGGACGCCTCGCCGGCCCAGTTCGAGCGCGGGTTGAGACGCGCCGTCGAACTCCTCGACGGGCACGACCTGGCGCACCCGATGCTCACCATCAACGCCTGGAACGAGTGGACCGAGGGTTCCGCACTCGAACCGGACACCGAGCACGGCACGGGCTACCTCGATGCGCTGCGAACCGTGCTCGGCACCGCATCCGAGGCGGCGCGGAACGAGGATGTCGCCTGACGCTGGCCGTCGAGTTCGAGCCGGGTCTCGCGCCCTCCGATCACCCACTCCGTGAGGTACACGGTGCCGTCGTCGCGCACCGCGATGCCGTGCGGGCTGTTCAGGATGCCGTCGACCAGCGCGGGGCGCCGGGCCGCGCCGCCGTCCCGCTCGTCGTTCGGCCAGCCCGGCCGGGAGTGGGTCGCCGGGTCGATGGGGATGATGGCCGTGACGCGATCCGCCGGATCGACCGCGAGGAGGGCGCCGAACAGGTCGGTGACGAGCAGCTCGGCGCCGCGCACGGCGATCGAGCTGGGGCTCGTCATGACCGGGTCCTCCAGCGCGCGCACGAACGACCCGTCGAGGTCGAACCACACGAGCCGACGGTTGCCGCGATCCGCGACGACGATGATCGGCTCACCGCCCCGCGTGTCCACCGCCACGCCGTGCGGGCAGTCGAAGGCTGCGCCCGATTCCGAGCCATCGATGGTCAGCGACGAGCCATCCGGGCGCACCAGGTGCACCAGGCTCTCGCCGTACCCGTCCGCGATCCAGAGGTCGCCCCGATGCGGGCCGGCGGTGACGATCGCCAACGATGTCGGCGCCCAGCGCTCCGATTCGCCTGCGGGAATACCCGGCCGGCGGATGCGCCGGGTGCTCCGGGTCGCGACATCGAGCGCGAGCACCTGGCCGCCGGGATCCGCGATCCAGAGCGTGCCGGGGTCGATCGACGGCTCCGAGAGGATGCCGTGGCACTCGGCGGTCGGCGTCGCGATCCGCTCGACCGCGCCGGTCGCCTCGTCGATGAGCGCCACCCCGCCCCCGCCGCGCTGGGCCACCACGAGTCGGCCGTCGGCGGCGATCGCGGCACCGGAGTGCGACCAGGCGTCGGGTCGATCGTCGAGGTCGTGCCGCAGCGTCGTCCACCGGGTGCGGCGGCCCGAATCAGTGGTCAGTTCCACGCGACCATCACCGCCCCGGCCTCGTAGGTGGCCACGGGGTTCGCGAACGGCAGGGGCTCGAGCTGGTCGGCGTGCATGAGCCTGAGGTCGGGCGCCGCGGCGATCAGCTGCCCGATCCCTTCGCGGATCTCGAGGCGCGCGAGCTGCTGGCCCACGCATCCGTGCGGTCCGTGGCCGAAGCCGAGGTGGCCGAACGCGTCACGCGTGATGTCGAACTCGTCGGGCTGCTCGTACTGGCGCTCGTCGTGGTTGGCGGCGACCGGTGAGACCGCGACCGTCGTGCCCGCGGGGATCGCCGTTTCGTCCAGCTCGACATCCTCGGTGGCGGTGCGGGGGAACAGTGTCACGAACATCGCGCCGACCCGCATGAACTCCTCGACCGCGGTCGTCATATGCTCCGGCCCGTCGCGCAGGATCGCGAGCTGGTCGGGATGGGTGAGCAGCGCCGTCATGGCGGTGGAGATGAGGTATGCCACGGAGTCGCGGCCCGAGGTCATCAGCACGAACAGGACGCCCTCGACCTCGGACCGCGTCCATTCGCCGGCGAGCAGGTGAGTGGCGACATCCTCGCCCGGGTCGTGCTCCCTGGCGTCGAGCACCCGCCGCACGAAGTCGAACTGCTGCTGCAGGGTCGTCTGTTCCGTGACGAAGAGCGTGGCGAACTCGGGATGCAGCTCCGTCGGCACACCGAGCACGAGGCAGTGGGTGCGGGCAGAGATGGGTGTCGCGTAGTGCTCGAAGAGGTCCGCGGGCTCGGCGCGGGCGAGGAACTCCTCCAGCTGGGACCGGACGATCTCGCGCACCGCCTCCTCGCGGGCGCGCACCGCGCGCACCGAGAACTGCGAAAGCACGGCCCGCCGCATCCGAAGGTGCTGATCGCCGTCCAGCGACAACAGGTTCGCGACCTCGAGGGAGGCCTTCGCGGCCGCGTCGAGAGGGCTCGGCTCGCTCTCGGGCATGGGGTGGGGCAACCGCGACACGGTGAGCGTGAACCGGGGGTCGGCGAGCACGTCGCGTGCGAGGGCGTGCCGGGTGACGATGAGGCCCTCGTGCCCGTCAGGGTAATGGAGCGGGGTGGCCGGCGCCTCGTCGCGCCACACGGCGAGCGTCGGGGATGGCGCGAGCGGCGTGCCATCGGTGGGCAGGGTGCGATCGCCGTGGAAGGGGCAGCCGGTCATGCGAGGGTCCTCTCGGGTGGGGTGCTCGCGGAGCGAGCGATGCGGAATTCGCGCGGCATGTTCCAGCCGACGAGTCCCTCGGTCCGTCCCTCTCGCCGCGCCGCGATCACGAAGCGATCGCCGTCGGCGTCGCCCGCGACGGTCTCGAGTTCGGCATCGGGGCCGATGCGACCGTGCACAAGGATGCGCGTGCCGAACAGGGTGGTCCAGAAGAACGGCGTGATCGCGTCGGACGCGGCGCCGGTGACGAGCCGCCTGGCCACCGCCTGCGCCTGCTCGATAGCGTTCTGCTGGTGCTCGACGCGCGTCGGCGCGCCGGTGGAGGCATCCACCCAGGCGGCCACGTCACCGACGGCGTGGATGTTGTCGCCCGCGCGCCCGCTCTCGTCGCAGACGACGCCGTCGGAGAGGTCGAGGCCCGAGCCGCTCAGCCATTCGACGGCGGGCTTGCATCCGATCGCCGCGACGACGACGTCGGCCGGAACCCGGATGCCGGAATCGAGCGTCACTCCGGCAGCGTCGGCCGACGCCACGACAGCGCACGTCTGCACCCGTACGCCGTTCGCCGAGAGCAGCGCGGCGATGCGGCCGGACATCCGCGTGCCCAGCGCCCCGAGGCTCAGGCTGTCGCGCCGGGCGAGCAGCGTCACCTCGAGGTCGGCGGACCGCGCCGCGGATGCCAGCTCGCACGCGAGGATGCCCGCGCCGATGATCGCGACCCGCTCCGCCCCGGCGAAGGCGCCGCGCAGCTCGAGCGCATCGTCGATGGTGCGCAGGCTGCGCACGCCCGCGAGCGCGGGCCGGCGGGCGGTCGCACCGGTGGCGATCACGAGTTCGTCGTAGTGAAGGGTGGTCGCGCTCAAGTGGACTTCGCGGCGCGCACGGTCGAGGGCCGTCGCTTTCGCGCCGAGAAGCAGTTCGATGTCGAGCCTCGCGAGCTCGGCGTCATCCCGGATCCGCGCGTCATCGCGCTCGCCCGCCAGCACCTGCTTGGAGAGCATCGGCCGGCTGTACGGCACGTGCGATTCGCCGCCCACGAGCGTGATGCGCCCGGTGAATCCCTCGTCGCGCAGCGCCTCGGCGGTGGTGAGGCCGGCGAGGGAGGCCCCGACGATCGCGACGTGCACGGCGCTACTCCGAGAGGCGGATGGCGCGCGCCGGGCAGAGCGAGGCCGCGCGGCGGGCGAGCGGCCGTTCGGCCTCGGACGGATCGGGCTCCAGCACCATGACGATCCCGTCGTCATCCTGGTCGAACAGCTCGCCGGCGGCGAGAACGCACTGCCCTGCCCCGACGCAGGCCGACGTATCGGCGATGATGTGCACGCGGCTCCTCACTGATGTCCTCAATGCAATATCCGCTTATTCAGGGCGGGTTTCTAGGGGTATGTTGTGTCCATGTCGCCCGATGTTGAACCCGTGCCGAGGATCGGCGTGCGCGAGCGGCTCGCCGTGCTGCAGGATTTCGGCATCGCGGCGGAGGAGTTCCACGGCTACACCAGCCCCGTGCTGCAGCTGCACGGCATCGACGTCGTGCTGCTCACCTTCGTGCTGCGGGGCACGGGACGGCACGTGCTGGATGACACGGAGCACGGGATCCTCGGGCCGTCGTTCGCCGTGACCCGCACGGGTGAACGGCACGGCCTCATCACCGACGGCGACGAACTGGACGTGGTGAACGTCTACCTCGACCTCGACGCTCGACCCATCGAGCCGCTGGGCTCCGAGCTGGATCCCGCACTCGCCACCCTCTTCCCGGTGGGTGCCTCGCCCCGGGTGCGGCTGCCGCAGGTGACGCTCGACGACGTGCCCGCCGTCCGTGCCGTGCTGGACCTGCTCGTGCGCGAGACGCGGTCGCCGGCTTTGGGAACGGGCGAGGCGCTCGTCGCCCTGCGCCGCGTGCTGCTCATCGAGTGCGCGCGGGCGCTCGCCGCACACGGCTTCCTGCCGGGACGACGCGCGGCGAACCGGGCGGATGTCGCGGTGGACACGGTGCGCGCCCACCTGGACCGCACGTTCACGGAGCGCCAGACGCTCGCCGAACTCGGCGTGCTCGCCCACCTCGAACGCACCTACCTCTCCCGCGCCTTCGCCGCCCGCATGGGCGAGACGATCTCGGACTACCTCACTCGACTGCGTGTGGGGTACGCCATGTCACAGCTGCGATCGACCGACCTCGGCATCGCCGAGGTCGCAGGCGCGGCCGGATTCCGCGACCTCTCCCACTTCGGGCGAACCTTCCGGCGAACCACCGGAGTGTCACCCCGCGAGTACCGTCGCGGGGCTCAGGGCCAGTCGTCCAGCTCGAGGTGACCGCCGGTCTCCAGCTGAACGGTGACCCGACGATCGCCCCACCGCACCGTGACCTCGCCCGACCCGGCGTGGCGGTCGAGCGCGACGCGGGTCGGCCGGCCGGCATCCCACTCGATCGCGACCTCGATGCCGCCGCGGGCCCGCAGCCCGCGAACCGAACCTCCGGCCCAGCCCGGCGGCAGGGCCGGGAGCACATGGATGGCGTCGCCGTGGCTCTGCAGCAGCAGCTCGGCGACGGCGGCGGGGAAGCCGAGGCTGATGTCCACCTGGAAGGGGGAGTGCGCGCGCAGCAGCGTGGGCACGAGCCCGCCCCAGGCCCAGTGTTCGGCGCCTTTCAGGTCCGGGTCGCCCGGGCGCTCGAGTGTCGCGTGCATCACGCGCTCGGCCGCCGCGCCGTCGCCAAGGCGCGCGCGCAGCGCGATCGACCACGCCCACGGCCAACCCTCCGACGGATGCGTGCGCCCCGACACGAAGGCGCCCGCGGCGGCGGCGAGCCCCGGCTGGCGGTCCACATCGATTCGCCCGAGCGGGTAGAGGCCCACCAGTGCGGAGAAGTGCCCGTGCGCAGGGTTGGGGTCGGCCCGGTCGACGTGCCACTCGCGGATGCGGCCGTCGGCGCCAACGGCATCCGGCTCGATGCGCACCAGGGCCGCCTTCGCCCGGTCGACGATGTCGTCGTCGAGCCCGAGCACGGCGGCCGCGTCGACCGTGTCCTCCAGCACCTGCGAGATCAGCGCGCGGTCTATCGCCGTGCCCCGATCCAGGGCCGCGGCCGCGTCGCCGTGCACGAAGTGGTTCTCGGGCGACGTCGACGGGTTGGTGAGGAGCCAGCGTCCGCCGTCATCCTGCAGCCAGTCCAGGGCGAACGCCGCCGCGCCGCGCAGCACGGGCCACGCGCGCTCGCCGAGCCACCCGGCGTCGAGGCCGAAGCGGTAGTGCTCCATGAGGTGGGTCGTGAGCCAAGTGCCGCCGGTCATCCAGATGGCCCACGCCGGGTCGCCGTGGCCCATGCCGACGGGCAGCGGCCAGCCCCACAGGTCGGTGTTGTGATGCCCCACCCAGCCGTCGGCGTCGTAGAGCTCGCGGGCCGCGACCGCGCCGGTCCGCTCCATGACCTCGAGCAGGTGCACGAGCGGCTCCACCGTCGCGCCCAGCCCCGTGGACTCGGCGCCCCAATAGTGCATCTGCACGTTGATGTTCGTGGTGTAGTTCGACGACCACGCCGGCCGGATGTCGTCGTTCCACAGCCCCTGCAGGTTCACCGCCGGGCCGCCCGGGCGGGAGGCCGCGACCAGCAGGTAGCGCCCGTACTGGAACAGGGCCGGCGCGACCACGGCGTCGGTCGGATCGGCCGGCAGGCGATCGACCACCATCTCCTCGGGCGTGCCGTCCAGCAGCAGAGCGGCCGAGGCGAGCAGCGGGCGCACGTCGTCGACGTGGCGCTCGAGCGCGGCATCCTGTGCCAGGGCGGCGCGTGCACGAGAGCGCGCGCGGTCGACGTGGGCGGATGCCGCGCCGATCGGCTCCCGCCCCGCGAACCAGTCCTCCGCACCCGTCGACGACGAGATCGCGACCCGCACGAAGCGCGCCCCGCGCACCTCGACGCGGCCGCCCCGAATGACGACCTCGCCGTCAGTGTCCAGCGCGGCACACGCCGCGGCGAACGGCTCCCACTCCTCGGTCGCACGATCGGCGGGATGCCCCGGCCGCACCGCATCGCCGCGCCAGCGCATCGCGTGCTCCTGCGGTTCGTGCAGCGGAGCGCCATCCACGGGCACCTCGATCGCGATCGCCAGTCCGTCCGGGGATTCCGAGACACCGAGGTCGCGAAGCCGCGTCGTGAGCTCGAGTTCCACGTCGAAGGCCCCGCGCGCCGCGCGGAACTCGGCGAAGATCGCCTCGTCGGGGCGGCTCGCCCAGGTGCGGCGGGTGAGCTCGACCTCGCTGTTGTCCACGTCATCCCGGTACACGGCGTCCTCGAGGTCGAGGGTCCTGCCGACGAAGGTGGGCGCGTCCCCGCCCAGCCGGAACCGGGCGCGCAGGTCGACGTAGGGAAGGAATTCCTGGCTGTAGGTGCCCTCGAACGGCATCAGCAGGGCCTCGGCGTCATCCGGCCGCCCATCACGGATCGCCGCGCGCACCTCGGCGAGGGCCGCGGGCCCGGCCCCGTTTCGCAGGAGCGCGTCGAGCTCGTCGCGCCACGCGGTCGGGGTGCCCGACCACACGGTGCCGTCGTTGACCTGGAGGTGGAACGACTCCACGCCGCCGAGGATCATCGCCCCGAGGCGTCCGTTGCCGACCGGCACGCCCTCGATCCAGCGGCTCGGCGGGCCCTCCCAGCGCAGTCTGCGGGTCATGTGTCGTGCCTCTCAGTCATGCCGAACGTGTCTCGGAGCGCTGCCAGCCCCCCGCGGAGGTCGGCGGTCCCCCCGGATTCGTGGCCCGCGCCCGGCCACTCGCGGTAGACGACGGGAGCGGCGTACGCGGATGCCGCGGCCGCAGCCGTCTCGGGCGGGCAGATGTCATCGTCGAGCCCCGCGGTGATCCAGCCGGGTGCCGTCGCATGCCGCGCCGACGTGACGCCATCGACGTAGGCGAGGGTGCGAGCGACCGCGTCGACGCGCTCCGGGTGCTCGGAGAGATAGCGCCGCAGCTCGAGCCACGGCCCGGCGCTCGCCCGGCGCAGGGCCCCGGGTGCGTCCGTGAGGAAGGGGGACTGGGCGAGCACAGCCACCAAATCGGGCACAAGTGCACCGACGCCCAGGGCGATTCCGCCCCCCTGACTGTTGCCGATCACCGCCACGCGGGAGGGGTCGACCTCATCGAGCGTGCGCACCGCCTCGACCGCCCGGGCGCCGTCGACGAGCACTCCGCGGTAGTAGTAGCGCTCCGCGTCGGTGATGCCGTCGAGCAGGTGGCCGGCGCTGCCGCCGCCCTGCTGCCACGTGCCGAGGGTGAGGTGCGCGAACCCGGCGGCCGACCAGGTGAGGTCGTCGATGGGGTCGAGTCGCCCCGCGCCGTAGCCGTTGGCGTGCACGACGACGGGGAGCGCGCCGCCACGGTGGCGCGGCATCCGCAGCCACGCCGAGACCCGCCGGCCGCCCGCGCCGGTGAACGT
>JAODAU010000061.1 GCA_025463615.1 Microbacteriaceae bacterium
CTGGGTCTGGTACGCCGGCTGGGCCGACAAGTACCTGCAGGTGGCAGGCAACGGCAACCCGGTGAGCGGCCCGTACTTCAACATCTCGACGCCGGAGCCGACGGGAGTGGTCGCGGTGATCGCACCACAGGAATCCTCGTTGCTCGGCCTCGTGAGTGTGGTCGCGCCGGTCATCCTGAGCGGCAACACCGTGGTGGTCGTGGCGAGCGAGACGGCGCCCCTGAGCGCGATCAGCCTGGCGGAGGTGCTGGCGACGAGCGACGTGCCCGGGGGAGTCGTCAACCTGCTCACCGGGTCGCCGGCGGAGATCGCGCCGTGGCTCGCCAGCCACGCCGACGTGAACGCCCTCGACCTGGCCGGCGCCGAGGCGCTCGACTGGGTCGACCTGCAGATCGCCGCCGCGGATACCCTCAAGCGCGTGCTGCCGCCTGAGTCCGGGGTGCCGGCGCCGAGCGTGGAGCGGGTCACCTTCTTCACCGAGACCAAGACGGTCTGGCACACGAAGGCGCTGATCTGATCAGGCACGGACATGACCAAACCCGAAACCGATCACGTCGCAGACCCTTGGCGGCGAGCCGCACGCGGCCTGCTTTCCGCAGCAGAACTTGCCGTGCCCAATTTAGAACAGCGGAAGGAACTCGACTCCGCTGCGAGTTCGTACTATTGGGCAGGCGAGCTACTCCTCACGATCGAGGCGGTGCTGCATTTCGCTGTAACGCATGATCTTGCCCTTCCGGGAGCAGCTCTTGACGACGTGTCGGATCTCGTGGCGGGCCTCGATCCGTCGTCCGTGGCGAACCGAGACAGTCTCTATATTCGTGAGTGTCTCCAAGAGGTGCGCCGCAGCGCTGTCGACGCTGACCAGGAGGAGCATGGGACCCGTTCGGACCTATTGACGCGCGCCCGTGCTCACGCCACGTACGAGGTGATGCGAGCGCATCGCGTCATCACCGACGAAAACGCCGGTCAGTTCCCGACCTGGAACGGCATCCCGTTCGCGTCTCCTGCCCAAGTTCCGGACGACGTTGGTCGAGAAGTCGCGGCTGCATTGGCGAAGGTAGATCGGGACCATGGATTCGACCGTACGACCGGCCGATTCACCACCGCATAGTAGTCCCCTCGAGTCGGGACCATCGCTGAGACGGGTTAGTCTCTGGCGCACGAATGCGCTGATCTAGCGGCGGCGCCATTCGCCAGCGATTCGTGACGGCCGGGGACACGCGTCCTCGCGGCGGGGTCACGCGGTCGCGGCGGGTGGCGTGCGGGGTGCCGCGACGCGATATCCCCGCCGCGAGCACCCTGCCGGGCGAACCGGCGGGAATGGATGTCGGTGGCCCAGCGCTAACGTCTTGCATGAGCACTCTCCTCGACACGGCACCGCCGACCGACTCGCTCGACGACCTGATCGCACGCCTCCGCTGGACCGTTACCGCCTACGACTCGCAGGCGCTCGAGGCACGCCAGCGCCAGACCTTCACGGGAACGCTGCCCACCTTCCACTACATCGTCGAGGGCGAGAGCGTCGTAGCGCAGGGCGAGCACAGCGTCGGCTTCCGCGCCGGCGACTTTGTGCTGCTGCCGCGCGGCGGCGTGCACACGATCACCGCCGAGGGGAGCGTGCGTTTCTTCAGCGGAACGATGAGCGTCGACTCGGGGTGGGACGAGGCATCCGGCCCCCGGCTTCCCGACCTGCTCATGGCGTGCCGACTGCTGCTTCGCGAGCCGCTCGTGGTCGCGATGCTGCGCGGCATGGAGGCGGAGCACGCGTCCAAGCGGCTTGCGGGCTCGGCGGTCATGACCCGGCTGGCGAACGTGGTCGCCACGTCGGCCATCCGCGCCTGGGCCGAGAGCGAGTGCGCCGCGAGCGACGAGGACTGGCTCGTGTCGCTGCGCGACCCCAACATCGCCCTGGCCCTCGAGGCGATCCACCGCGAGCCCGGCTCGCCCTGGACGGTCTCGAGCCTCGCGATGATCGCGCGCTCGTCGCGCTCGCGCTTCTCCGAGACCTTCCGTGCCGAGGTGGGGGATTCGCCGGCGCGCTATCTCACGCGGGTGCGCATGGAGCGGGCGCTGCGGATGCTGCAGGACGGCTCATCCGTGGGCCAGGCCGCGTTCGCGCTCGGCTACGGCTCCGATGAGGCGTTCAGCCGCGCCTTCCGCCGCCACACCGGCCGCTCGCCGAGCACGGTCCGCGGCCGCACCGCCTGACCCATGTGGCTTTTTGTTGCCGATGCGGCGATTTATTCGCGACAACGGCAACAAAATGCCGCTTGGGGTCGTGCGGTTACGCCGCTACGCGGTCGTCGCGGCCCGTGACCGCGAGCAGGCGGGACTGGAGCGGCGCGTCATCCGGCAGCGGCACCGGCGCGGCGTACAGCCCGGTGGCCTCGAGGGTGTCCTTCTGCGGCTCGAACACGGTCCAGACGGCCTCGACGAGCTCCGGATCGAGCTCCTCGGGGGCCCCGACGGCCCGCGCCAGGTCCCAGGAGTGGATCGCGACGTCGCTCACCTGCTCGCGCAGGTAGTCGCGCGCCGGCACGCGGTCGTAGGAGAGGCTCACGATCGTCTCGGGCGCGGTGTCGTGCCAGGCGACGGCGGCGGCGAACGAGTAGAGGTCCCACTCCGCGACCAGGTCGTCGCCGAGGGGTGAGATCGAGCTCTCGGCCTGCTCGACCGTACGGCCGGCGAGCAGGTGTGGCACCCACTGCTGCTCCTCGATCACGTGGCTGACCAGGTCGCGCACGGTCCAGTCGTCGTCGGGAGTGGGCGCGTCCCAGTCGGTGACGGCGGCGAGCCGGGATGCGAACTCGCGGAACGCCTTCTTCTGCAGCGCCATCCAGTCGTAGTCGTCGGTCACGGTGACTCCTTCGTGCGTAGTGGGTCGGATGCCCGCGTCGCTCACTGCCCAACGCGCGACACGGCTTCCGGCATTCCCACGTTACCGGTGCGGGGAGTCGGGGTAGAGGAATCGGTTCGAGCTGCCCGAGATCGAGCCGTCGCTCGACCAGTAGTACTGGTAGAACGCGCGCTGGTCGAACCCGGCGTCGTCGACCACGGTGTCCTTCGTGGTCAGCCTGAGCCGGATGCCGTCGGTCACGAACACGTGCTCCGTAACGCAGGTCTGCGCCGACTGCAGGTCCACGGTGATCGCCACCAGGCAGATCTCCTTCTCCTGGCTGAGCGCGCCGTAGACGGTCACGTCGGGCGGCAGGTGGGCGCCGATCTGGTGCACGGTCGACGAGATGATGTCGGAGCCGAGCGCGAACGGCGGGATGTCGCGCGGCTGCTGCGCGGTGGAGAGCAAAGCGAGCGTCGCGGTGCCGCGCTGGCTCTCCGCGCCGGCGACCCCCGCATCCGTCGCGACCGGGGCGGGTGGATGCGCCGCCCGGCCCACCGAGAACCCGATCGCCGCGATCACCAGGGCGGCGACCACGCCCGCGACGACGAGGCCCCAGTGCCCGCGCAGGGCGTCGATCCGACGCGGTGGTCGCGGGGGCGGGGGCGGGGCGACGGGCGGACGAGGCGGCGCGACATCCTCCAGCACCGGCTCATCGTCGGGCCGGGGAGCCGGAGCCGTCGACCGCGACTCGAGCTCGCGCAGCGCCCTCAGCTGCTCGGGCGTGCCGTCTCGCGAGAAGGCCAGCCGGCGAAGTTCGGGCAGGCTTTTGTCGGAGAGGTCACCCTCTCGCCCCGATTCCGGCTCGACGGTCATTCCTCACCTCCAGCGGCTTCCAGCAACGGTAACCCACCCGCATACTCTGGTCGAGGGAAGGACGACGATGACCACGGAACCACTGCGCGAGCGCACAGTCACCTGGGCGGACCCGCTCGTCGGCGCGGAGCGCGCCAAGACGATGGGCGGCCTCGAGTTCATGAGGGCGATGATCGCCGGGGAGATCCCGCCGCCGCCGATCACGGGCCTCATGAACATGACGGCGGTCAGCGCGGATGTCGGCACCGTCACCTTCACCTGCGAGCCCGACGAGTCGATGTACAACCCGATCGGAACGGTGCACGGCGGCCTGGTCTGCACGCTGCTCGACTCCGTGCTCGGATGCGCGACCCAGACCACCCTGCCCGCCGGCCAGGCCTACACCTCGCTCGACATCACGGTGAGCTACCTGCGCCCGGTGCTCGCGTCGAGCGGCCCGCTGACCGCGGTGGGTCGCGTGGTGAAGCCGGGCAGTCGCGCGGCCTTCACCGAGGGCACGGTGCACGACGCGAACGGCAAGCTGGTGGCGACGGCCACGAGCACGCTGCTCGTGTTCCCGGTGGCCTGAGGCGCGGCATCCGTCGCCCGATTGTCGGGCCATTCACGCCTGCGCTTCGTAGAGTGGTCTCGTGAGCGAGAACCTGAGGCACGAGGGCCACGGCCCCGGGCACAGCCACGCCCACGACGGCGCCAACCGCGGGCGCCTCGGCATCGCGATCGGCATCGTCTCGGTCGTGCTGGTCATCGAGGTGATCGGCGGCCTGCTCTCCGGCTCGATCGCGCTGTTCGCGGATGCCGGCCACATGCTCTCCGACCTCACCGGCCTCGTCGTGGCGCTCGTCGCCACCATCATGGCCGCCCGCCCCGCCAGCGACACCCGCACGTTCGGCAACCGTCGCGCCGAGGTGTTCGCGGCCTTCATCAACGCCGCGATCCTGCTCGCGGTCGTGATCTTCATCGTGGTCGAGGCGATCGGCCGGCTGCTCGCGCCGGAGGCCGCGGTCGAGGCGCCGCTCATGCTCGGCGTCGCGGTGGTCGGCGCGATCGCCAACACGGCGGCGCTGCTGGTGCTGCGCGGTGGCGCCAAGGACACGATCAACATGCGCGGCGCCTACCTCGAGGTGCTGGGCGACCTCATCGGGTCGGCGGCCGTGATCGTGGCCGGCGTCGTCATCCTCACCACCGGCTTCACGCGGGCCGACTCGATCGCGTCGCTGGCGATCGCCGCGCTCATCCTGCCGCGGGCGTTCTCGCTGATGCGCGACGTGATCCGCGTGCTCAGCCAGGCGACGCCGCGGGGCACGGATGTCGCGCTCATCCGCGAGCACGTGCTCGCCAACCCCGGCGTGGTCGCCGTGCACGACGTGCACGTCTGGTCGATCACGCCTGGCGCCAACGTCTTCTCTGCGCACGTGGTGGTCGACTCGGTGGTGTTCCGCGAGAACCGCACCGACGTGCTGCTCGACTCGCTCGCCGAGTGCCTGTCGAAGCACTTCGACGTGGCGCACTCCACGTTCCAGCTGGAGCCGGCCGAGCACGCCGACCACGAGGCCGACCAGCACCGCTAGCGAAAGCTGATCGAGAAAAGCGGATCGAGCCCGTCGAGATCTCACGCGGAGCTACTGCTCAGGGAGATCTCGACGAGCTCGATCCGCTGTTGGGCTCGATCCGCTCAATCGATGCGGGTGTTACTTCTGGAGGGTGACCTCGAGCTCGATGCTGATGGTCACGTCGTCGCCGAGCGTGAAGCCGCCGGCCTCGAGGGCCGCGTTCCAGTTGACACCGAAGTCCTTGCGGTTGATCTTCGTGGTCGCGCTGGCGCCGGCACGCGTGTTGCCGTACGGGTCCCGGATGATGCCGCCGAACTCGCCCTTGAGGGTCACCGGGAGGGTGACGCCGCGGAGGGTGAGGTCGCCCTCGACGGTGAAGTCGTCGCCGCCGTCGCTGGTGATCTTCGTGGAGACGAACTTCATCTCCGGGTGCTCCTCGACGAGGAAGAAGTCGCTGGAGCGGAGGTGGTTGTCGCGCGCCTCCTGGCCGGTGTTGACGGAGGAGACGTCGATGGTCGCCTCGATCTTCGAGTCCTCGAGGTTCGGCGCGGTGACGATCGAGACGTCGAACTTCTCGAACTTGCCGCGGACCTTGCTCAC
>JAODAU010000068.1 GCA_025463615.1 Microbacteriaceae bacterium
GGGGTCTTCATTCCGAGACGCTGGCTGGGCCTGGCAGCAGCACGCCCGGAGGGCGCGCCGCCGGATTGCGTCTCGGAAGGAAGACCCCGACCCGCTCGCCTCCCCCGAGCTACCCCGCGAGCGCCGCCCGCACCAGCCCGAGCAACGGCGACAGGAACAGCACGAACGCGAGCACGTTCAGCACCACGCTCAGCCAGAACACCGCGCGGAAACTGCGCTTCGTGGTCTTGTGCCGCAGCCGCTGCTGCGCGAGGATCGCCCCCGGCCAACCGCAGAGGAAGCCCAGGAAGATCAGGGTGAACTCGGTGGTCCGCCAGCTGCCGGTCGCGGCAGCACGTTTGTCGGCGCGGTAGACGAAGTAGGTGACGACGCTCATCACGACGTAGATCCCCGCGACCCAGATCGGCGTAGACCAGCGCAGCGACGCGTAGACGTACAGCACGGCGAACGCGCCCAGCGCGACGAGCCCCGAGTAGTGGCCCGGTCGCATCCGCGGTCGCACGTGTTCGCCCACGAACTGCGCGTCGAGCGCCTGCGGCTTTCCCTCCGCCGAGGTGTGCGGCGCGAAGGTGAGGCGATCGCCGGACATCGGCCGCCGGGTTCCCTTGGGGAATGAGCTGATGTGCACGAACGTGTTCTCGCCGCCGCCGTCGGGGGCGATGAAGCCGAACCCGCGCTCATCGTTCCACGACGTCAGGACGCCGCCGTTGCGGGTGGTCATCGTTCGATCGTATCCGCTGCGGCTCACACCCGGCCCACGATCGCCGCGAGGTCGGCGGATGCCGGCAGCTCGCCGTACAGCTGCCCGCGGTGCTCGCCGAGGCGGGACTCCACGAAGGCGGTGGCGACGGCCGGCGGTGCCGTTCGCAGCAGGAGGGATGACTGCAGCGCGACGGCGAGGGCCGCGACGAGCCGGCGCGCGTGCAGGGGGGCGGTGGCGGCATCCATGGTCGCGACCTCGGCCGCCAGCGCGCGCGTGCGGCCCAGGTGCGCGTCGAACAGCGGATGCTGGCCGGCGGCGAGGGACACCTCCGCGTCGAACGCCTCCAGGCTCGCGGGCTCGCGGGTGATGGCGCGCAGCACGTCCAGGGCGATCACGTTGCCGGAGCCCTCCCAGACGGCCATCACGGGCTGTTCCCGGTAGCGGCGCGCGAGCGGGAACGCCTCGGTGTAGCCGTTGCCGCCGAGGCATTCGAGGGCCTCGTAGGCGTGCCCGGGCCCGCGCTTGCAGATCCAGTATTTGCTGACCGCGGTGGCGAGCCTGCGGAACGCGACCTCCTCGCCGTCGGCGTCGATGTCGTGGGCGCGCGCCAGCCGCAGGGATGTCGCGGTCGCCGCCTCGGTCTCCAGCGCCAGGTCGGCGACCACCGCGGTCATCGCCGGCTGGTCGACGAGCAGCGCCCCGAAGGCCCGGCGGTGACGCGCGTGCCACGCGGCCTCCGCGGTCGCCTGCCGCATTCCGGCGGTCGTACCGTAGATGCAGTCGAGCCGCGTGCGCGAGACCATCTCGATGATGGTGCGAACGCCGCGCCCCTCCTCCCCGAGCAGGAAGCCGACGGTGCCGTCCAGTTCGATCTCGCTGGACGCGTTGGAGCGGTTTCCGAGCTTGTCCTTGAGCCGCTGGATGCGGAACACGTTGCGTTCGCCGCCCGGCAGCACCCGCGGCACGAGGAAGCAGCTCAGCCCGGCGGGCGCCTGCGCCAGCACGAGGAACCCGTCGGACATCGGCGCGCTGCAGAACCACTTGTGCCCCGTGAGGGAGTAGCTGCCGTCGCCGGCATCCACGGCCCGCGTGGTGTTCGCGCGCACGTCGGAGCCGCCCTGCTTCTCGGTCATCGCCATACCGAACAGCGCGGATGTCTTGCCCGGGTTCAGCCCGGGGTCGTAGTCGCGGCTGAGCAGCCGGGGGAGCCATTCGCTCTCCAGCTCGGGGGATGCCGCGAGGGCTGGCACCACGGAATGCGTCATCGAGATCGGGCACGCGTGACCGGGCTCGACCTGCGCGAACAGCATGAAGGTGGCGGCGCGCGCCACGTTTGCGCCGGGCCGGGGAGCGGCCCACGCCGACGTGTGCGCCCCCTCGGCGACCGCAGCCGAGATGATGCGGTGGTAGCTCGAGTCGTACTCGACCTCGTCGATGCGGTTGCCGTAGCGGTCGTGCGTGTGCAGCTCGGGCTCGATGCGGTTCGCGCGTTCGGCGTCGTGCTGGAACTGCTCGGTGCCCACGTGGCGGCCCACCCGCGCCAGTTCGTCGACCGCCCAGCCGGCGTCGTAGTGCCACACCGCCTCGACGAGCGGCAGGTTGCTCGAGAACTCGTCGACGTCGACGCGCGGGGGAACCTGGTTCACGACTTCGTGGGTGCTCACGCTTCGACCCTACTTCGCGCGCGACCTACAGATTCGGCTCCCACCCGATCGCGGGCGCGACGTGCTTCGCGATGTTCTCGAGCAGCGTCGTGTTGTACTCCACGCCAAGCTGGTTCGGCACGGTGAGCAGGATGGTGTCCGCGGCCTGCACCGCGGCATCCTTCGCCAGTTCCGCGGCGATCACGTCCGGCTCGCCGGTGTAGCTCTTGCCGAAGCGGGCGAGTCCGCCGTCGAGGTAGCCCACCTGGTCGTGGTTCTCGTCGGCGCGGCCGCCGAAGTAGCTGCGGTCGAGGTCGCTGACCAGCGGGATGACGCTGCGGCTCACGGAGACCCGCGGCTCGCGCTCCCAGCCCTGCTCCTTCCACGCGGCGCGGAAGAACTCGATCTGCTCGGCCTGCAGCTCGTCGAAGGGCACGCCGGTGTCCTCGGTGAGCAGCGTCGAGCTCATCAGGTTCATGCCCTGCTCGGCGGTCCAGGATGCCGTGGCTCGCGTGCCCGAGCCCCACCAGATGCGGTCCTTGAGGCCTTCCGACTGCGGCTGGATCGCCAGCGGGGAACTGGATCCGGTCATCTGCGGGTTGGACAGCACCACGCCGGCTCCGTCGATGGCTGCGCGGAAGTAGGCGGTATGCGCCCGGGCCTCGTCGGCATGCGTCTCGCCCTCGGCGGGCACGTAGCCGAACGCCTGCGAGCCGTCGAGCGCGGTCTCGGGTGACCCGCGGCTCACGCCGAGCTGCAGTCGCCCGGCGCTGATGAGGTCGGCCGCCGCCGCCTCCTCGGCCATATACAGCGGGTTCTCGTACCGCATGTCGATCACGGCCGTGCCGATCTCGATGCGCTTGGTGCGCGCGCCGATCGCCGCGAGCAGCGGGAACGGCGAGGCGAGCTGGCGGGCGAAGTGGTGCACGCGCACGAACGCTCCGTCGATCCCGAGCTCCTCTGCGGCGACGGCCAGGTCGATGGTCTGCAGCAGCGCGTCCTGCGCGGTGCGCGCCTGCGATCCGGGCACCGGTTGCCAATGGCCGAAGGAGAGGAATCCGATTCGTTTCTTCACGTCGATGCAAACGTATGGATGCCGCGCGCTATTCCGCAGCGAGACGCTGGAGCACGGCACCGGGCTCGACGTCGTACCCGGTCGCCCGGGCACCCGACCAGTTCAGCCCGACGAGGATGCCGTCGCTCCGCAGCCCGGGAAGCCAGCGAGCGACCCACTCGGCCAGGGGTATCTCGCGGGTGCGGAACCCCACGTAGGCGGGGCTGCCCTCGATGACCGCGCGTGCCCGCGACTCCCGGGACCAGAACGGCATCGAGCGCTGGCCATCGCCGCTCTGCGGCGCGGGCACCCCGCCGTCGTCCTCGATCGTCCACACGGCGTCGCCCGTCGCGAGCTCTCGGTAGAACGCGTCGGCGTGCGCGGCACTCACACTCATGCGTCGAGAATACGAACTCTGGCCAGTCGTTGCGGGTATCTGGCGCGCACACCCGCAACAACTGACCAGAACCGCGCGCCGGAGTAACGTGCACCGCATGACCACCACCGCCGAACTGCTCGCCGACGGCTTCGGCCGCATCCGCCACCTCGTCGAGGAGGTCGTCGACGGGTTCGATGTCGACGGGCTGACCGCGCGCGTCGACGGCGACGCCAACACGATCGCGTGGCTGGTCTGGCACCTCACGCGGCTGCAGGATTCCTCGGTCGCGCGGGTGGCATCCGACGACCAGCTCTGGACGACCGCCGGCTGGTCGGCGCGCTTCGACCTCCCCTTCGACGACAGCGCCACCGGCTACGGCCAGTCGACGCAGGATGTCGGGGCCGTCCGCGCCGACGCCGAACTCCTGCTCGGTTACCACGACGCGGTCTTCGAGCGCACGCTCGACTACCTCGGCGACCTCGAGGACTCCGACTTCGACCGCGTCGTGGACACGCGCTTCGACCCGCCCGTCACCCTCGCGGTGCGCATGATGAGCATCCTCAGCGACGAGCTGCAGCACGTCGGCCAGGCCGCGTTCGTGCGCGGCGTCATCGAGCGACGCTGACGGCTGGCAGAATCGGCACCGTGCCAACTCTCCAGCGCCGCGTCCGCATCGCGGTCGCGCGCTTCTCGCGAACGCGGTTCTTCCGTCGCGTCGGTCCGACGATCATGCCGCCGCTGGAGCGGGCGACGTCTGCGCTGACGCGGGGGAGGCATCCGCTGAGCGGTTACCTCGTGCCGTCGCTCGTGCTGCACACGACGGGCGCGAAGTCCGGCCTTCCGCGCGAGACAGAGCTGATGTACGTGCCGGAGGGCGATCGGATGCTGGTCACCGGCAGCAACTTCGCCCGCGACAGTCACCCCGCCTGGACCGCCAACCTGCTCGCAAACCCGCGCGGGTCGGTGAAGGTGAACGGTGCAGACATCCCGGTCGTGGCGGAGCTCATCGGCGACGACGAGCGCGAGGCGGTGTGGGCGTATATCGAGGACCAGTGGCCCGGATATCGCGGCTACGAGCGCGCATCCGGTCGCGTTCTGCGCATCTTCCGACTCACTCCGACCACTT
This sequence comes from Microbacteriaceae bacterium, assembly GCA_025463615.1. The sequence continues at coordinate 4,906 of JAODAU010000068.1, forward strand.
AATACCACGCCGCACCAGATTTATCCACTGGCTCACGGTGTGCGGCCCGTAGTATTCATCCATGGCCGACCCGCGGATCCAGCGGACGAAAGACCATGTGCTCGCTGTTGCCCGAAGACTTCTCAGCGAACCATCCGACGTCCCGCTCACCTTCACTACCCTCGCAGCCGAGGCGCAGGTGTCTCGGCGCACCCTCTACACGCACTGGGGCTCCATCGACCGCGTGATAGCCGAGGCAGCGACAGAGGAGTTCGCCCCGGAGGACACCGATTTCAGTGGGCTCGACCTCCACGGGCGGCTCTGCGCCTTCCTGCGCCTCGTGCGCAACCGGCTCGCGGACCCGGCCACGAGCGTCGCCGCCACCGGTCTCGTCGCGCGCGCTGTCCACGATCCGGAGGCGGTCGACGTGCTGAGCGCGATGGTCGAGCGCGGGCGGCGCGAGTTCGCCACCCACGTCGCGCCGATCACGCCCGAGCAGTACGAGCTGATCGTCGGTCCGCTGTTCCACGCGGAATTCTTCTCGCGCAGGCGCATGACGGACGACC
>JAODAU010000090.1 GCA_025463615.1 Microbacteriaceae bacterium
CCAAGGTCGCCGGCACAACCCGTTAGGCACACATGAACTCGCCCGTGTACGAACCGCGAACGCTCCAGCCGGGCACCCTCCGCGTGATCCCCATCGGGGGTCTCGGCGAGATCGGGCGCAACATGACGTCGTACGAGATCGACGGCAAGATCCTCATCGTCGACTGCGGCGTGCTCTTCCCGGAGGAGAACCAGCCCGGCGTCGACCTGATCCTGCCCGACTTCAGCCCTGTCAAGGACCGCCTCGACGACGTGGTCGGCGTGGTGCTCACGCACGGCCACGAGGACCACATCGGGGCCGTGCCGTACCTGCTCAAGCTGCGCCAGGACATCCCGCTGATCGGCTCGACGCTCACGCTCGCCCTGGTCGAGGCGAAGCTCAAGGAGCACAGGATCACGCCGTACACGCTCACCGTGGCGGAGGGCCAGACCGAGAAGCTCGGCCCGTTCGACCTCGAGTTCATCGCGGTCAACCACTCGATCCCGGATGCCCTGGCCGTCGCCATCTCCACGAAGGCCGGCGTCGTGCTCCACACCGGCGACTTCAAGATGGACCAGCTCCCGCTCGACGACCGCATCACCGACCTCCGCGCGTTCGCCCGGCTCGGCGAGCGCGGCGTCGACCTGTTCCTGCCCGACTCGACCAACGCCGACGTTCCCGGGTTCACCGCGAACGAGCGCGACATCGGACCGGTGCTCGAGGCGGTCATCGCCAAGGCACCCCGCCGCGTGATCGTCGCCAGCTTCTCCAGCCACGTGCACCGCGTGCAGCAGGTGCTGGATGCCGCCCACGCCAACCACCGGCGCGTCGCGTTCATGGGCCGCTCGATGGTGCGCAACATGACCATCGCCGCCGACCTCGGCTACCTCAAGGTGCCGGAGGGCGTGCTGATCGACGCCAAGAAGGCGGCCGACCTGCCCGACAACCAGATCGTCTACATGAGCACCGGGTCGCAGGGCGAGCCGATGGCCGTGCTGGCGCGCATGGCCAACCTCGAGCACCAGATCGAGGTGGGCAAGGGCGACACCGTCATCCTCGCCTCGAGCCTGATCCCCGGCAACGAGAACGCGGTCTACCGCGTGATCAACGGGCTCACCAAGCTCGGCGCGAACGTGGTGCACAAGGGCAACGCCAAGGTGCACGTCTCCGGGCACGCGGCGGCGGGGGAGCTGCTCTACGTCTACAACATCCTCAAGCCGAAGAACGTGCTGCCGGTGCACGGCGAGTACCGCCACCTCGTGGCCAACCAGCGGCTCGCCATCCTCACGGGCATCCGCGAGGAGAACACGATCATCGGCGAGGACGGCACCGTCATCGACATGACGAACGGCGACGTGGAGGTGGTCGGCCAGCTCGACCTCGGCTACGTGTACGTCGACGGCTCGACCGTCGGTGAGATCACGGATGCCGACCTCAAGGACCGCAGGATCCTCGCCGAGGAGGGCTTCGTCTCGATCTTCGTCGCGGTGGACATGCAGACCGGCCGCGTCATCGTCGGCCCGGAGATCCAGGCGCGCGGCTTCGCCGAGGACGAGTCGGTGTTCGACGAGGTGAAGCCGCAGATCGTGCGCGCGCTGCTCGAGGCGGCCGGCAACGGCACGCGCGACACCCACGCGTACAGCCAGGTCGTGCGGCGCACGGTGGGCCGCTGGGTGAACACCAGCCACCGTCGACGCCCCATGATCGTGCCGGTCGTCATCGAGGCGTAAAGCGTCGGGCCATCCCGACTTCGATCTGATACGGTCTCAACTAGCTTCTGGGACCCTCGGTTCCGCTGAGCGCGGTGCTCGTCGTGATGACGTGACCATCTTCGCCCCCGGCACGAACCGAAAGGACCAGCGTGAGCGCCACCAACCCTGGAATCGCGCGGAGGTGGGTGTTCCCGATCATCCGCATCGTGATCTTTCTCGTCATCGCGGCCGCCCTGGCCAAGCTCGCCTTCTTCGGGGGACTCGGCACGCCCCCGTCGGATGCCGCGGTGCCGACCGGGCAGGTGACCGACCCGACCATCCAGGTGGAGACCGGGAGCATCGCCAATGACGTCGTGCTCGACGCATCCATCCAGGCCGACCCGGCCGTGCCGGTGCGGGCGACGCTGGCCGGCGAGGTCAAGAAGCTCCTGGTGACGGCCGGACAGGCGGTCGCGCCGGCCACTCCCGTGATGGTCATCCGCTCCGACGTTCCCAACCCCGACGGCACAATCACGACCAAGACCATCACGGTGACCGCCGGGGCCGCGGGCACGCTCTCGGCGCTGCCGGTGCTGGTCGGCCAGACGGTCGCGATCGGCGACGCCGTCGCCCAGGTGGCACCGTCCACCTTCAGCGTGGTGGCGTCGCTGCCCGCCGCCCAGCAGTACCGCCTCCTCAATCGGCCGACCGAGGCGTCGACGGCGATCAAGGGCGGGCCGGCCCCGTTCATGTGCACCGGGCTCGCGATCACGACGCCGCTCGCGGGCGCGACCGCGGGAGGCGCCGACTCGAGCGGTTCGTCCTCGGGCTCCGGTGCCGCGTCGCAGTCCGACAGCACGGCGACGGTGCGGTGTGCCGTGCCCGCCGGGGTCACCGTCTTCGCGGGGCTGGCCGCCAAGCTCACGATCGACGGCGGCAAGGCCGACGGCGTGCTGGTGGTGCCCACCACGGCCGTCGAGGGCTCCGTCGGCACCGGAAACGTCTACCTCCCGAGCGCCGACGGCGGGAAGGCCGCGAAGCAGGCAGTGGGGCTCGGACTCACCGACGGCAAGCAGGTGCAGATCACGACGGGGCTGAAGAAGGGCGACACGATCCTGCAGTTCGTGCCCGGCGCGGCGGCCGACAACGGGAACGGCGCCGACGGGTCCGGCAACTGATGCCCCTGCTGGCGCTGCAGCAGGTCACCCGCACCGTCGAACTCGCGGATGCCGTGCCCCTCCACATCCTGCGCGGCGTCGACCTCGAGGTCGAGGTCGGCGACCACGTGAGCATCGTCGGGCGGTCGGGCAGCGGCAAGTCCACGCTGCTCAACATCCTCGGCCTGCTCGACGAGCCGACCAGCGGTCGCGTGGTCTTCGACGACGTGCCGCTCGAGCGCATGCGATCGGGCGAGCGCGACCGCAGGCGCGGGCGGGACGTCGGGTTCATCTTCCAGCAGTTCAACCTCCTGCCGGGCCGCACGGCCCTCGACAACGCGATGACGCCGCTGCTCTACGCGAGCGATCGCTCGTTCTGGCGTCGTCGATCCCTCGCCGTCGACATGCTGGGGCGCGTGGGGCTCGGCGATCGGCTCGACGCCCTGCCGTCGCAGCTCTCCGGCGGTGAGCAGCAGCGGGTCGCGATCGCGCGGGCGCTCGTGCGCGGCCCGCGCCTGATCCTCGCCGACGAGCCGACCGGCGCCCTCGACCTGGACACCGGCGCGAGCGTGATGGCGCTCCTCGACGAGGTGGCGGAGAGCTCGGGGGCCGCCCTCATCACCATCACGCACGACGTCAATGTCGCCGCCCTCGCCCGTCGGCACTACCGCCTCGATGGCGGGGTGCTCACCGAGTCGGCCACCGCCGCCGCCGCGTCGGGGGTGCGCTGATGCGCGTCCTCACCGGCCTTGTCGGCGCGATGGTCGAGGCGTGGTCCGAGCTGCGCGTGCACCGCACCCGGGTGCTGCTCAGCCTGATCGGCGTCGCGGTCGCGGTGGCCGCCATCACGAGCGTGGTGGCGATCGGCGGCATCCTGGAGCAGTCCCAGACGGAGACGGCGGAGCGGTACGGCGGTCGCCCCGCCCTCCTCTCGGTGTCGATCGCGAACCGCGACGGCACCTCCAGCCCCGACGCGAGCGTGACGGATGCCGCGTACGCGGGCCTCGCCTCGCGCTACGACATCCGCTACACCTCGCGCATGCTGCAGACCCAGCTCTCCCTCCGCACCCTCGAGGGCACGGTGCAGGCGAATGTCATGGCCGTCGACCCCTCCTACTCGACGATGCACCGCCTCAGCACCACGGCCGGCCGCTCGCTGGACGCCGCGGACGCGACGCACCTCGCCCCCTCGGTCGTGATCGACGAGGGCACCTGGCACATGCTGGGCTCGCCGCCGCTGGCGACACATCCGACGGTCATGCTGGGCGGGGCGCTCCCGACGACCGCGGTCATCGTGGGGCTCCAGCGCGCCGACTGCGACCAGGGCTGCTCGTCGATCACCATGCTCTATTCGCAGTTCGAGCGCCTCGACGTGCCGAGCTCGGACGGCAACATCCCGACCTGGGAGGCGTGGGTCCCGCCGGCGCAGTCGCACGCGCTCACCGCACGGTTCAGGAGCGACCTGAGGGCGCAGTTCGGCGACGGATGGTCGGTCAACGTCAACCGCCAGGACTACCAGTCCCAGGTCAGCGGGGATCCGCTGCTCGCCCTCCGCATCGGGGTCGGCGGGATCGCCGGCCTGGTGCTGCTGCTCGGGGCGCTCGGTCTGCTCAACATCTCGCTCGTGACGGTCCGCTACCGCATCCGCGAGATCGGAATCCGCCGCAGCTTCGGCGCGACCGCGGGGCGCGTGTTCTTCTCGGTGATGATGGAGAGCGTCGTGGCCACCGCCGTCGCGGGAGTCGTGGGGGTCGCTCTGGCGATCGTCGCCGTCAGGAACCCGCTGACCGCATCCTTCGTCGCCAGGGCGGTTCAGGATGTCCCGGCGTTCCCCGTCTCGGCGGCCATCCTCGGCCTCGTGGTCTCGACCGCGGTCGGCGCGCTGGCCGGGTTGCTGCCCGCGATCGTCGCCGTGCGCGTCAAGCCGATCGACGCCATCCGGTACTGACGAGTCGTCACCCAGTCGTTACCCTGCGAGCGCCCGCGACGTGTGATGATCGCAGCATGAGAAGGATCCTCACCCTAGCGGTCGTGGCGCTGGCCCTGGCCGGGTGCACGGCGACGCCGCCGCAGCCGACGCACTCCGTCACGGCGGACGCGACGCCGACGCCGTCGGCGGCCGCCAAACCGGCACTCGGCGACCTGGTCATCGGCCCGGACGGCCTCGGGCCGGTGAAGCTCGGCGAGCCGGTTCCCGTGCAGCCGGCAGAAATCGCGGTCGTGAAGTACGACCCGCAGTATTGCAAGACCTCGATCGAGCAGAACGGCGGCACGTTCACCGCGGGGGACCCGTTCAGCGGCGCGTGGATCACGACGTACGCGGATCCGCAGGCGTTCACCGTCCTCACCGACCAGGGTGCGCAGGCCGGCGCGGTGACCGCGATCGAGGCGAATGCCTGGCAGCCCGGGTCCACGTCGAAGGTCGGCACGGCCGCCGGGGTACACGCCGGCGACACGCGCGCCGAACTGGAGAAGGCGTACCCGAAGTTCACCTCGGTGACCCACTTCGACCAGACCGACATCTACACGATCGTCGGCACCCACGGCCAGCTGGTGTTCGAGGTGTCGCCGAGCAACGCCACGGACGTGGAGCCCGACCGCATCCTCTCCATCCGAGCGGTGCGCTCGGCGTCCGAGTCACCCTACGAGGCCGGCCCGATGTACGGTACGGATGGCGGCGGCCCGTGCCCGCTCTGACCGCCGCTCAGTCCTCGGCCGCCCGCAGCGCGGCGCGCCGGTCGCTGTAGCGCAGGGTCTCGATCGTCGCGACGACGGCCACGATGACTGCCACGATCGCGAGGTCGAGCAGCGGGGGCAGCAGCACCGAGACGGGGATGAGGCCGAGCAGCAGCGTCCCTCCCGCCAGCCGGAACACCTTCCATGTGCCGCCGACGCGGCGCCAGAACGCGGCGTGCGCGGCGAGGTAGAGGGCCGTCCCGCCGAACAGCGCGCAGGCGCTGAACAGGTCGAGGCGCCCGTGGTCCATCAGGTGCGCGACCGCCTGCTCGACACCCAGTGCGGAGATCAGGATGCCGGCGATCAGCGGGAGGTGAATGTACGTGTACGCGTCGGTCGCCAGCGCCACCCGCTTCGCCCCGTCGCGGGCGGTCAGCTCACGCTCGGCCGCGATCGCGGTCACGTCGAAGTACAGCCACCACAGTGAGATGGTCAGCGCGACCGCGAGCAGCACGGCCGCGATCACCGGCACGACGATCGGCCCGTGCTCCGCGCCCACCCCGATCGCCACGATCGACTCGCCGAGCGCGAGCATCACGACGAGCCCGTGGCGCTCGGCCCAGTGCGCGGGGGAGGGGAGCCGCCAGTTGCCGCCGTGCGAGGTCACGTAGGTGAGCACGATGTCGGCTGCGAGCCCCGCCACCCAGAACCAGAGCTGGGCCCGGCCCCCGATGAGTGCTCCCGCCAGCAGCAGGCCGATCGAGACGACCAGGCCCGTCTCGGTGACGAGCACCTGGCGCCCCAGTGCGCGATCGTCGCCGGCCGCGAGCAGGTACAGCGCCACGTGGATGGCGCGGACGATGAAATACGCGACCACCAGCACCACGGCCGCCGGGAGGCCGCCCTCCGACCGTTCGAACGCCCCCGGGATCGCGAGGGCGAGCACGAACATCGCGGCCATCGCGGCGCTCATGCCGAGGCGCACGATCCCCTCGTCGACGTGGGTCTGGTTGGCGAGCCAGGCGTACGACGACCAGCCCCACCAGAGGATGCCGAGGATCACCATCCCCTCCAGCGCACCGATCGCGCTGTGGGTGTGCGCCATCAGCTCGGTGACCTGGGTGAACGCGAAGACGAAGACGAGGTCGAAAAGCAGCTCGAACGTGGTGACGCGGTGGCCCTCGCCGGACACCTTGGGCCGCGGGAACAGCCTGCTCGCGACGCTCATGCACCCGGCTCCATGCACTCAGGGTAATGCGCGACGGAGCGCGCGCCACAGCCTGCTGAAGCGGTAGCAATCGTCACGTATCCGTTATCCAGCGCGCTCGGCGACGTGTCATGATCGCACCATGAGAAAGATCCTCATCCTCGTGGCGCTGGTAGCCCTCTTGAGCGCGTGTTCCGCTGCCGCGCCCACGTCGACGCCCTCGAAGTCGTCGTCGCCGCAGGCCCACTCGTCGCCGTCGGCGTCGCCGGTCGCGGGGAAGCCCACGCTGGGGGACCTGGTCATCTCCCCGGACGGTCTCGGCCCATTGGTGATGGGCGAACCCGTGCCGAGCCAGTCGGCCGACCTCGCGATCGTGCGATTCGATCCAGCGCTCTGTAAGGAGACGATCGAGCAGAGCGGCGCAACCTTCGTGCCGGGGGCCGCTGGTACCGGCGGCTGGGTGACGACCTATTCGGATCCCCATGCGTTCTACCTGTTCACGTCCGGCGCGGACGCGAGCGGCCCCGTTACCTTCGTCGGCGCGTCCGCCTGGGAATCGGGCACCTCGCCGATCCACACCGCGACCGGGATTCACCCGGGCAGCTCCACGGAGGAGTTGAAGGCGGCCTACAGCTCGTTCGACTCGGTGACGAGCTACGACTTCACCGACATCTACGCGATCAAGGGCGAGCGCGGAGTCATGGTGTTCGAAGTGTCGCCGCATACCGACAGAAGCGGAATGTTCGCGCCCGGGGATCTGGATCGCGTCCTGTCCATTCGCGTTGCCGCCTCCAGCGTCTCGGACACAGCGCAGACTGGGCCGATCTACGCGACCGACAGCTTCGGTTCCTGCGTCTGAGCCGGGCGGACACGCACCCGCGGCATCCGCGGTTCGGACGGTGGCCCGCATTACCGTTGAACGCATGGCTACGAGCACCAGGTCGACCCCGCGCGCACGCAGTACCCCGGCGCGCCCGTCGTCCCGCTCGTCGGCGAACTCGAAGACCACCACGGTCAAGGGCACGACCCGCAAGATGCCGACGGCCAAGCAGGCGCCGGCCGAGGGTCCGGGCCTGCTCACCAGCGCGTGGCTCGGGCTCGCCCACGCGGTGGGCGGCGCAGCCCGCCTGCTCGGCAAGGAGACCCTCGCCAAGGACGAGCGCCGCGACGGCGTGCCGTTCTTCATCTTCCTGCTCGCGATCGCCGGCGCCGTGGTCGAGTGGTTCAACCCCACCGACCCGATCGCCATCGCGCTCGACTCGTACACCTTCGGCGGGCTGTTCGGCCGCGTGGCGTTCGCGCTGCCGGTGATCATGCTGCTGTTCGCTATCTGGCTGTTCCGGCATCCCGCGTCCGTGCACGACAACGGGCGCATCGGCATCGGCCTCGCCATCCTGCTCACGACCGTCTCGGCGCTCTGCCACATCTTCGGCGGGCAGCCGCAGCCGTCGGCAGGCATGGATGTGCTGGCCCGGGCCGGCGGAATCCTCGGCTGGGTGGTCGCGACGCCGCTCATCACCGTCGGAACCGCGTACCTCGCCGTGCCGATCGTGGCGATCCTGCTGCTGCTCTCGCTCTTCATCATCACCAAGACGCCGCCGAACCGCATCGGCGCTCGCCTGCGCGAGCTCTACTCCTACCTGTTCGGCGCGCAGCTCGCGGAGCCGACGCCGAAGGCCGGCCCGGACAGCGTGAGCTTCGGCGACCTCGACGACCTCGGCCTCGAGGAGGATTCCGACTCCCTGCCGTGGTGGCGCCGCAACAAGAGCAAGCGCGAGGATGACCCGGCCTTCGACACCCCGGTCGTCACCCAGTCCGCCACCGAGCAGGCCACCGAGATCATCGACCACACCCGGCGCGAGGAGCTCGAGACCGAGCTGATCGGCGACCTGGAGAGCGCGGAGAGCGCGGTGCGCCGCTTCACGGGCGAGGTGGAGGTGGCCCCGGTCACCAGCATCCGCGACGACGGCGGGCCTCTCGTCGCCGAGCTGCTGCCGGGCTTCTCGGACAAGACCTCGGTGAAGGGACAGCAGGGCGACTTCGACGGCCAGCAGCTCAAGAGCGTGCCGACGCCGCCGTACCGGCTGCCCGCGGCATCCGTGCTCGTGCCGGGCACGCCGCCCAAGTCGCGGTCGGAGGCGAACGACGCGATCGTCGCCTCGATCACCGAGGTGCTCAAGCAGTTCCAGGTCGACGCGAAGGTCACGGGCTTCAGCCGCGGGCCGACGGTGACGCGCTACGAGATCGAGCTCGGGCCGGGCGTGAAGGTGGAACGGGTCACCGCCCTCACCAAGAACCTCTCGTACGCGGTGGCGAGCAACGAGGTGCGCATCCTCTCGCCGATCCCCGGCACGAGCACGGATGCCGCGGGCAGTCGGTAGGGCGGAGTCGGCACGCTCTTGAGCTGCTGGCCGTCGAACTCGCCGCGCTGACCCTTCTCCGATGCCTTGTCCGAGAAGCCGGGCAGGAGGTCGGCGACGAGCGGCCCGCCGTC
>JAODAU010000096.1 GCA_025463615.1 Microbacteriaceae bacterium
AGATCGTGGAGCTCGTCGCCACCCGCGGCAGCGTGAGCCTGGCCGAGTTCTCGGACGCGCTCGGCGTCTCTGCCGCGACTGTGCGCCGCGACCTGGCGGACCTCGAGGCCAAGCGGGTGATCGTGCGCACCCACGGCGGTGCGACAGCGATCGAGTCGCTGGCCGAACTGCCCGTCGCGCTGCGCGACTCGCAGTCGCAGGATGCCAAGCGGGCGATAGCCGAACGTCTCGCCAGTCTCATCCCGACCGAGCGCCACGCCGTGGCGATCAGCGGGGGCTCGACGACGGCGATGGCCGCGCGGGCGCTGTCGCGGCATCCGGAGCTCACGATCGTGACCAACTCGCTGAGCATCGCCACGCTGGTGACGGCGTTCCCCAACCTCAAGGTGATCATGACCGGCGGCCTGCTGCGCCCGCAGTCGCTCGAGCTGGTCGGCGTGCTGGCCGAGAACACGTTCAACGCGATCAACGTGGGCACCGCCATCCTGGGCACCGACGGCATCAGCGCCGAGGGCGGTGTCACCACCCATGACGAGACCGAGGCGCGCACCAACAACGCGATGGTGGCGCACGCCCAGCGCACCATCGTGATCGCCGACGGCTCGAAGGTGGGCCGGCTCACGCTGGCGAAGGTGGCCGACATCGGCGAGATCGACGTCTTCATCACGGACGACCGGGCCGACCCCGCCGAGCTCGAGCGCATCGGCGCGGCGGGCGTCGAGGTGCACGTGGTGGCGCTCGGCTAAGTGGAATTAATTATTCCGCTTCGTGTATGGTCATACGGAATTACTTATTCCGCTTAGCCATCCAAAAGAGTGTCATGAAGGTTCTCGTCTACGGCGCCGGTGTTCTCGGGAGCCTCTACGCTGCCCGCCTGTTCGAAGCCGGGCACAGCGTGTCGATCGTCGCGCGGGGTGGGCGGCTGGCCGCACTTCGGGAACACGGCATCCAGCTCGCCGAGGTGGGGAGTGCGACCACGAGACGGGTGCCCGTGCCCGCGGCCGAGCGGCCCGTGGGGAGGTATGACCTGATCCTCGTCTTCGTGCGGTCGCACCAGCTGGCGGCCGTGCTCGAAACGCTGGCCGGGATCGAGGGGGACGTGCTGTTCCTGCTCAACTGGGCTGGAGGCCCGCAGCCGCTGGTCGACGCGATCGGCCGCGAGCGGGTGCTGCTCGGGTTCGCCAACCAGGGCGGCACGATGGAGGGCGAGGTGGTGCGCTACCGGCGACCCTCGGCATTGACCCGCCTGGTGGCGATGCCGATCGGCGAGCTCGACGGGCGCGAGACCCCGCGGCTCGACGGGATCCTGCGGATGTTCCGCGCGGCGGGCTTCGCCGCGAATGCCCAGCCGCGAATGGATGCCTGGCTCCGCACGCACGCCGCCTTCGAGGTGCCGCTCGGGCTCGCGGTCCACACCGCGGGCGGGCCGGAGGCGCTCGCCGGCGACCCGGACGCGGTCCGCCACATGCTGCGCGAGATGCGGCACAACCTCTCGGCGCTGCAGACGCGGCCGGTGCCGCGGGCCTTCGGCGCGCTGCGGACGCTCCCCGAGGCGGTGCTCGTGCCCGTGCTGCGACGGTTCCTGCGCAGCGCGGCCGCGGCGCCGCTCACCGCCGCGACGCCGGCGGTCATCGGCGAGCTCGAGCTGCTGGCCGAGCAGCTTCGCGCCGCGGAGGCATCCGCCGCCCCGCGACGATAATGAGTGCATGCCAACCGACGAGCGCGTGCGCCGCAGAGACGCCGCGCTGAACAACGAGCGGCTCGTGCAGGCGGCCCGCGAGGTGTTCGCCACGCGAGGCCTGTCGGCGACGCTCGAGGACATCGCCAAACACGCGGGCGTCGGCGTCGGCACGATCTACCGCAACTTCGCCAGCAAGCGCGAGATTGTCGAGACCCTCTACGACTCGGCGATGGATGCGGTGGTCGCCGAGGTGCGGGCGGCAGCCGAGATCGAGGACCCCTGGCTCGCCATCGTCGCGTTCTTCGAGGGCACGGCGGCGCAGCAGGCACGGGATCGCGGCCTCTGCGAGCTGCTCCTGGGCCGCGGCGACGTCGGCCTCCCCGAGGGCACGGCGGCGGAGATCGTCGCCACGCTGAGCCAGCTCTTCGACCGGGCTGCCGCAGCCGGCGTGCTGCGCGCCGGCGTGAGCTTCACCGATGCCTGGCCGATCTTCGCCATGCTCTACGGCATCTACGGTCTGAGCGACGAGAGCCTCGACCTGTGGCGCCGCTACCTCGCCCTGCTGCTCGACGGCCTGCGCGCCAACGGCCGGCCGGCCCTGCCCGTGCACGCGCTGGATGCCGCGGCATTCGCGAGCGCGCTCGGCGCGGCCGGCTGACGCACCGCTACGAATTCGCAGGCAGCCACTCGGCGAGAAGGGTCTCGAAGATGGTCGCGCCCTCGGAGGGGATGAGCGTGTGCGGGCCGGGGATGGCGCCGAAGTAGAGCGCCGTCTCGTCGGTCACCACGGTGCGGGGGTCGTTGCGGAACGTGAGCCCCGCGCGCACGAAGTCGGCCAGGCCCATGACCTCGGGGCCGGCGATCTCGACGGTTCCGTTGAGCGGTGTGCCCTCGGCGACGCTGGCTACCTCGGTGGCGACATCCGCGGCGGCGATCGGCTGCACCGGGCCGTTGGGCAGGCGCACCTCGTCGCCGACCGTGGAGCTGGCGGCGATGCCGGTGATGAACTCGAAGAACTGGGTGGCGTGGATGAGCGTGTACGGAATGCCGGACGCCTTGATCAGCTTCTCTTGCTCCACCTTCGCCTTCATGTAGCCGGAGTCGACGAGGCGGTCGCTCCCGACGACGGACAGGGCCACGTAGTGCCCGACGCCCGCAGCCTTTGCCGCCGCGATGAGGTTGGTGGTGGATGTGACGAAGAACGTCATGACGTCGGCGTCATCGAAGAAGGCGGCGGTCACCGTCTCCACGATCGCGTCGATGTCGGCGGGGCCGGCCTGGCGGGCCTGAATGGTCATGGGCTCAGGATATTGCGCGCCTACGGCATTGCGACCAGGCCAGTTGAGCCCGCCAGACCCGGATGCTCGTGGATCTTGCCGACCAGGGCCAAGGATGGGGCGGCAGGGGTGAACACGATGATGGCGCCGCGTGCGCCGCAGGTCAGAACTGCGCCGTTGCCCTCGACACTCGCGGCTTTACCGATGTGCCGAGTGGCGCCCGCCCACGCGGGCGGCGACACCAGATCGCCGCTTTTTACGGGCCGACGGATTGTCATCGCGAATTGAGCCGACGCGTTCGTGACGGCCAAGGCGCAGGTCGTGCCGTCAAAAGCGAGGGCGAAGCTCAGGCCGGCCGAGGTCCCGCTCGCGATCACGCGTCCACGCAGATTCAGCGGCAGCGCGCTCACCAGCTCTGGCGGCGCATCGACCAGCTGGACCGGACTTGGCGAACTCGATGGCACGCGCACGGTCGGCGTGCAGGCGGAGAGGGCGCCGAGTGTCACGGCTACAAGAGAAGCGGTCGCGACGATTCGGCGCTGCCGCATGCGGTACTCCCCAGGACAGGTGCGGGCGGATGACTGGGCACCTGACCTTGCCCTTTCATAAGGTATCTCACAGTGAGGTATTAATACCCTAGTAGGGTGCATACCCCACGCACGGGGGTGAGATTTCCCCGACTTAGCCGCGCTAGCCTCGGAGCCGGGGGACCCAATGCGCGAGATGCAGCTTCGCTACGCCGGCACGTGCCGCACCTGCTCGGCCGAGCTGCCGGCGGGAACGCGCGCGTCATACGACGGCGACACCAAGACGGTGAGCTGCCTGACGTGTCTGAACGACGAGGTCTTCAGTGGGGTCGCCGGCGCCTCCGCGCAGCGGGAGTTCGAACGGCGGAAGACTTCGCGCGAGACGCGGATTCGCGAGTCTCACCCGATCCTCGGCGGCGCCATCCTCGCGCTCAGCGACGACCCGCAGAGCACGCGCGCCTGGGCGACCGGCGCTCGCGGCGAGGAGCTGCTCGGGCAGCGGCTCGACACCCTTGTCAGCGGCGGGGTGCGCGTGCTTCACGACCGCCGCATCCCGCGAACCAACGCCAACATCGACCACATTGCCATCGGCCCCTCCGGCATCTTCGTGATCGACGCGAAACGTTACGCCGGGCGGCCGAGCCTGCGGGTCGAAGGCGGCATCATCCGTCCGCGGGTCGAGAAGCTGATCGTCGGTTCCCGTGACTGCACCAAGCTCGTCGCCGGCGTGCTCAAGCAGGTGAACCTGGTCGTCGCCGCGGTTCCGGACGTGCCGGTGCTCGGGATGCTGTGCTTCGTCGAGGCGGACTGGCCGCTGTTCGGCGGCGATTTCAGCATCGGTGGCGTGCGAGTTCTCTGGCCTCGGAAAGCCGCCGAGCAGGTCGCGAGGGCGGGAACCGTGGATGGGGCCGCCATCGACCGCATCCACCGCACCCTGGCCGCGGCCTTCCCGCCTGCCTAGCTCATGCCCAGCCGCCGTTGCTACCGTTGACCCCAGGCCCCGACCCATCGACGGTCTCTGGACGAGCGGCAGCGTACCCGGTGTGACGACGGTGCCACGAGGAGACAATCGTGGGAATCGTCATCCAGATCGTGGGCTCGCTGCTGGTGCTCGCCGGCTTCGCCCTTGCGCAGTTCGGCGTGCTCGACCTGCGCTCGCGGCTCTACCTGGTGCTGAACACGGTCGGATCGGGCATCCTCGCGGGTGACGCGATCCTCGAGCGGCAGTGGGGGTTCCTGCTGCTCGAAGGCGTGTGGGCGATCGTGTCTGCGGTGGGGCTGGTGATGGTCCTGCGGGGCAGGTCAACCGGCGTTGGCATGCACTGACCGGGTCGGTAGACCGATCATTCTTTTTTGCATAGGAAGTTCTAAGAGGATGCTATGTTTACGTTAACGGTCGAGCACTGGCTCGTCATACGTTCGGAGGTCGCGCAATGAGAGTTCGTTCGAAAATCACTGCCGCGCTGGCAACAGCAGCTCTGCTCGCCGTCGGTTCCGGAGTGGTGACGGCTCAGGCCGCCTCGGTCACGACGAGCGGCACCATGAGCTGCGCCGGCGCGGAGACGCATTTCACGGTCATCCGCGCGAAGGCGGCGAACGGCGCGTTCCAGTACCAGCTGGCGCATGACGCGGGAAGCACGTTTGGCACCCATGGCATCCAGCTGGGCGTCCAGATCGTCTCGACGGGCGCTGAACTCGCGAAGGCGACGATGACGCTCGCGCCTCCCGCGCACCCCTTCGGCAACCTCGGCGGATCGTCATACCTCACGGGCACTCAATTCCGGCTCTACGGCAACATGTTTGCTTCGAATGGCGCCTGCGACAACACATTCGACGGAACCCTCTTCTACTAGGAAGTCGACCCTTCGCCTGTGATGTCGCTCATTTCTCGCAGCCGAAGGGGCACCGTCGGCGCTGCCGCGGCGATCATCGTCGTGGCGACGCTGGCGGGGTGTTCCACCCGCTCCGCTGACACGAGCCCGAGCTCTCCCGCGGATGTTCCCGCACCCTCCCAGACTGTCACCGGCGTTGCGGGGGCACGGGCAGAGTATGACGCCGCGACTAAGAAATACGCGCTGCCCGAAGGCTTCACCTATCCGCCGGCGCCCTATAGCGACTCGAGCGGCAACTACGAGGCCGGATATGGGGAAAGCGACGCAGTCCGCTTCTGGAACTGCGCGTGGGGCAAGACCTACATCAAGCTGAGAACCGTTGATCCGGCCGCGGCGGACAACGCCCTGACCCAGTACGCGGCGCTCGAGAACACCCCGACCTGGTCGAAAGCGCTCGACCCCGAGAGCATCCAGAAGCCGTTCCTCGCCTCGATCGAGAGCGCGAAGCTCGGGGATCCCTCCGCGATCGCCAACGAGATGCAGATCAATTGCCCGTGACGCGGCGCTTCGGCGGGGGAGTCGTCGCCGTCGCCGTCGCGATGCTTTGCGGCTGCACCACCGCCGCGCCCCCCACCACCGACCACCCCGATAAGGCGGCTTCCACGATCGTGGTGGCGCAGAAGCGCGACATCACGTCGGTCGTGGTCGTCGAGGGCACGGTGAGTGCTAATCCACTCTTCCTCGTGCCCGCGGGCAACGCCGGTGCAGTGAAAACCCCGGCAGCGGCGCCCGGCCAGTCTGCCGGCTCGACGATCCTCGCGGTCGGCGGCGCCGCGGTCACCCTGCCCGCACCCGGACTCGTGGCCCGGCTCCTCGTCTCAGACGGGCAGGTCGTTGCGGCCGGCGTTCCCGTCGCAGAGGTCGCCTACTCGGGTTTCGGGATCGTGGTCAGGACCCCGCCGCAGGTGCTCTACCGGATGTACGCGGCGCCGATCCTCGGCAAGGCGAATGTGCAGGCGGGCCCTTCCGGCGTCGACTGCACGCTCGCGCCGGTCGCGCAGGATGTGCCGACCGAGGGCGGCTCATCGGCCTCAGACGAGGGCTATCCGTCGGCGGTCTGTCTGCTTCCGGTTGGCAGTGCGGTCGTCGCCGGACTGCCCGCCAGGGTCGGGGTGCAGACCGCGACGAAGTCGGAGGTGCTCGCGCTCCCGGTCAGCGCGGTGTCGGGGTCCACGCAGCACGGGCAGGTCGTGGTTGTTGCGAAGGGCACGAGTCGGCTCGTCGACGTCGGGCTGGGAATCTCCGACGGCGCATACGTGGAGATCACGAGCGGTCTCGCGGCAGGCGAGGCAGTGCGCCCATACGCCCCGGGCGTGCAGGGATGATCGGCGCCCCGGGCGTGCAGGGATGATCGGCGCCCCGAGCGTGCAGGGATGCCGAGCCCCGGCATCCGTGCTCCGCACCCGCTCCGTCACGTGGTCGGTGCCCGGCCGAACGTCGGGGCCGCCCCTGCTCGGCGGCATCGACCTTGAGGTGGTCGAGGGCGAGTCCGTAGCGATCGTCGGCCGCTCCGGGTCGGGTAAGAGCTCGCTCCTCTCGATCCTGGGCCTCATGCAGCGACCGCAGTCGGGGACCGTCGAGCTGGCGGGCACGGACGTGACGCGGATCGGCGAGTCGAGGGCCGCACGACTCCGCAACGAGCGGGTCGGGTTCGTATTCCAGTCGTTTTCGCTCATCCCCAGCCTGTCGGTTCTGGAGAACGTCGCGCTTCCGCTCACCTACGATCGAACGGTCTCCAAGGCGGCTACGAAGGGCATCGCTGAGTCGCTCCTCGAGTCGGTCGGTCTCGCCGACCGGATGCACACACGACCGACCCGGCTGTCGGGCGGCGAGCAGCAGAGGGTGGCGATCGCTCGCGCATTGGTGAGACATCCGCCCATCGTGCTGGCCGACGAGCCGACCGGCGCGCTGGATGAGTCGACCGGGGATGCCGTGATCGAGATGCTCGTGTGCGCGACGCGGCGAGCCGGCGCGTGCCTCGTCGTCGTGACGCACGACCGGGCAGTCGCGGCGCGGATGGATCGCACTCTTTCGCTCAGCCATGGGCTGCTCACCGGTGCCGCCGCGGACGCGAGAGTCGGATGAAAATCCTGCACAGCGGCATTCGCGATGTGCTCGCGAACTGGCCGAGGTACACGCTGGTCGCGGCCAGCATGCTCGTCGGGGTGCTCGGCGTGGTGGCCGTCGCGCTGGCGGGTTCCGTGGCATCCGACCTTCTCCTCGCCCAGCAGGAACAGCTCAACGGACGGGATTCGACGTATTCGGCGCCGGTCGCGGCCGGCTTCGACGCCCGTGCGTTGCTTCGGGCGACGAGGTCTCGTGTGGGTCCCCAAAGGATTTCGGTGGCGCTCGAGAAGACCATCACGATGCAGCTGCAGTCTCCTCGGCAACGCGAGGCGAACGTGCCGGGGATCTCGCTGCGCATCACGTGGTTCGACGGAGATCCCAACCAGATCCGTCGGCTCCCTGTTGTCTCCGGAAGCCGACCGGCCCCCTCCGTGTACCCGCTCAGGCTCAGTCTCAATTCGGCTGCAGCCGGGCTGATCGGCCGCGACGGAGCATCAGTATTCGTCGCCAGCGCCGGCCAGACGAGCGCGGCCAGGTTCACCGTTGCGGGCACGGTCGCGGACGGGGTCGACCAGCCCGCCGCGTATGGCGACCTCGCGGCGCTGGCCGCCTTCTTTCCGACGGAGCTCACCGGGCGGGATGTAACCATCGACGTCTCCGGGCCCGGGTTGACCCTCGCCGGCGCCAAGAATCTACTCCAGGGGTCCGCCGCCTATGCGCACGCCCCGCTCGTCGACGACGTGCAGCAGGTTGACACGGTGTCCAGCGTTCGCTCCCAGCTCGCGTTCTTCCAGGCGGTGTTCGCCTGGGTCGCCGTCGTGTTGCTCGGCGTGGCCGCCCTCGGAATCGCCAACGTCGAGCTCGCGTCGGTCAGCGAACGCTCCCGTGAGTTCGTGATCCGGCGTGCTCTCGGCGCACGGCGACCCGACATCTTCGGACAGGTGATGTCGGCATCCCTGTTCGTCGGGGTCGCCGTCGCGTGCCTCGCGATCACCCTCGCGATCGTCGCGGTCTACGCGATCGTGCCGGGGCTCATCCCGAGCGGCTCGGCGTTAGTGGTGCCCGCCTTCCCGCTCCGGGCGAGCCTCCTGGCGCTGGGGGCCGCCCTGCTTACCAGTGCCGTGGGCGCCGCGGTGCCCGCGATCAAGGCGACCCGCATTCCCGTGGCTGCCGCGCTTCGCGAATGAATCTCAGGAGGCACGCAGCTGGGCACAGCGGTCGGGGTCAGCCCGCCGTCACGGAGCTATCGTCGTAGGTGATGGCGGTGGTCTCGTTGGTCGAGTAGAGCTGCGGAACCGTCCGCCGATAGGCCGTTTCCGGCCGCGGTCAGGGGCGTCTACACCCCGCGCATCATGTCATTGAACCGCCGCACGACCCCGAGCTCGTCGGGCCGCTGCTCGTCGCGGCGCGCGCGGGCGCGGTCGACCAGCAGCTCCACCTCGTTAGTCTCGAGCAGCGCGAGGGTCTCGGCCAGGAAGTCCTCGAGCGGCATCGTCCTCGGGTCGACCAGGTTCACCTCCATGAGGCCGGTGCGCGTGTACGGCGGCGCGATCTCGAGCACCTCCACGGCGGTGTCGGCGAGCGCGTAGCGCAACGACAGCACGTACGAGTGCAGCCCGGCCTTTGTCGCCGAGTACAGCGATGACGAGGCGAGCGGCGCGTACCCGAGCATGGAGGTCGTGACCGCGATCGTCGCGGAATCCTGCGCCCGCAGGTGGTCGATCAGCGCCGAGACCAAGCGGATGGGCGCGAGCAGGTTGATCGCCACGATCGAGGTGAGGCGCTCGTCGTCGACGGGGCGGGTGGGGTCATCCGCGAACATGATGCCGGCGTTGCTGAACACAACGTTGAGGCGCGGATGCTCGCGCAGCAGCTCCGCGGAGGCCGCGGCGATCGCGTCCCCATCCGCCAGGTCGAGGTGCAGGGAGTGCATGCCCGGGTTGGCATGAACCACCCCGGCCAGGGCGTCGAGGTTGCGGTCGGCGATGATCACGGTGTTGCCCCGCGCGTGCAGCGCCTCGGCGAGGCCGCGCCCGATGCCGGACGCGCCCCCCGTGATGAGGATCGTGTTGCCCGCGAGCCTCATTTCGCGGAGTCGACCCACCCGATCACGGTGTCCGCGAAGAGCTTCGGATCCTGGCGGTGCATCGAGTGACCCATCTCCGGGAAGGAGAGGTACGTTACCGGCTGACCCGCCTCGCGCACGAGCTCCTGCACCCGCGCGGCCTGGAGGTCGGTCATGCCGCCCGTGAGGCGCCCGGTGTGCTCGTCCACCTGGCGGAAGTGGTGCGTCACCAGCACCGGCACCTTCACCTGGGCGATCATGTTCTCGTGGTCGCACGACGCGGTCGCCGAACCCGAGACGAACGCCCTGCCCCACTCGGGGTCGTACTCCCTCATGTTCTGCGGCGTCCCGACGGGGTGATCCCCGGGCGGCATCGGAAACATCTTCGCCAGGCCCTGAAGCGTGGATCGCGGCATCTCCCGCGGAATCGCGCGCTGCAATCCGTCCCAGTCGCCGACCGACCACTGGTCGCCCAGGTACTTGTTCCACAGAGCGAACGTGAGGCCCATGCCCTGGCGCACCGACGGCCCGACGGCCGGGTTCGTCTCGGAGGCGAAGAACGGGGCATCCTCCCAGATGCCGCCGAGCACCCGGCCCGGTTTCGCGAACGCGCAGAGCCACGCCGCGATCGTTCCGCCCGACGACATCCCGCTCACCAGGGTGGGCCTCTGGATGACGAGGTCGATGAAGTGCACCAGGTCCGTGCCGAACGTGTCGAGCGTGTACCTGCCCGGGGTCCACGTGGAGCGGCCCTGGCCCCGGAGGTCGACAGCGAACACCTGGAAGCGCTCCGCGAGCAGTGCCATGGCCTGCTCATAGCCCCACCACGACTCACTCTGGGAGGGGATCAGCAGCAGGGCCGGGGATGCCGGGTCTCCCGCCACCGCGTAGTTCATCCGCACCTCGCCCAGGTCGACGGTGTGCTCGTCGTAGCCGTGGGGCACGAACAGCTCGGGGTGGTCATCGGCGTCGAGATACTTCCCTGTGGATCCCATCGGCATATCATATATCGCACACCCAACGACGGGAAGGTTCCATGAAGGTCATCGCCATCGAGGAGCACATGCTGCCCCGTGACATCGTCGAATCCGCGGGGATCGACCTCGGCCTGCGGGCGGGCAACCGCGCCGCCGCGCTCGACGACGTGGGGGAGGGCCGGCTGCGGATCATGGACGAGGCGGGCATCGACATCCAGGTGCTCTCCGCCCTCGGGTACTTCGTGCAGGACCAGCCGGCCGCGCGGTCGGCCGAGGTGAGCCGGCAGCTCAACGACCGGCTCGCGGAGGTGGTGGCGGCGCACCCGGAGCGGTTCCGTGCGTTCGCGTCGCTGCCGGTCTCGGACGCGTCCGCCTCCGCCGATGAGCTCACCCGCAGCGTCGAGGAGCTCGGCTTCGTCGGCGCGATGATCCACGGGCAGACCCACGGGGTGTTCCTGGATCACCCGTCGGTGCGCCCCATCCTGGCCGCGGCGGAGCGACTCGACGTGCCGATCTACCTGCACCCGGCCCCGCCGCCCGCGGCCGTGGTCGAGACCTACTACGAGGGGCTGGATCCGGCCGTCGCCGCGTGCCTGTCGACCTCCGGATGGGGCTGGCACTCCGAGACCGCGATGCACGTGCTGCGCATGGTCGCCTCCGGCGTCTTCGAGCAGCTGCCCGACCTGAAGCTCATCGTCGGGCACATGGGCGAGGGCCTACCGTTCCACCTCGACCGCATCGAGAACATGCTCACGCCGGTCGTGAAGGGCAATTCGCTCACCGTTGCCGAGACGCTGCGCCGCAACCTGCACCTCACCACGTCCGGCTACAACTCGGACGCTCCGCTCGTCTGCGCGATCTCCGCCTTCGGGGTGGATCGGGTCATGTTCTCCGTCGACCACCCCTTCGCCGACAGCGCGAAGGCCACCGCCTACCTCGGGAAGGCGCCGGTGAGCCCGGGCGACCTCGAGAAGATCGCCCACGGCAACGCCGAAGCCCTGCTCGGAATCTGAGGAGAGAGACGTGACAACACATTTCATCAACGGGGAGTGGACCGCCGCCGGCGGCCCTACCTTCCCCGTCACCAACCCGCTCAACGACGAGCTCGTGTTCGAGGCGGCCGCGGGCGGGGCGGCGGATGCCGAGGCCGCGGTAGCAGCGGCCGCCGCCGCCTTCCCCGCCTGGGCCTCCCTCACCCCGGGAGCCCGCCAGGCACTGTTCCTCAGGGCGGCCGACATCGTCGACCGCCGCACCGAGGAGCTCGTGGAGCTGATGGCCGTCGAGGGCGGCGCGAGCCGCGCCTTCTCCACGTTCCAGATCCGGCTGTCGGCGGCGATGCTGCGGCAGGCCGCCGGCTGGGGGTACCTGCCCCAGGGGGACGTCATCCTGAGCGACACCCCGGGACGCACCGCGACCGTCACGCGCAAGCCGCTCGGCGTGGTGGCCGGCTTCACCCCGTGGAACGGTGCGTTCTACCTCGCGCGGCGCACCTTCCTGCTGCCGATGGCGTTCGGCAACACGACGGTGATCAAGCCGTCGGAGCTGGCGCCGAGGTCGTCGGGTCTGGTGCACGCCGAGATCCTGGCCGAGGCGGGGTTCCCGCCCGGCACCTTCAACGTGGTCACGAACGCGCCCGGCGGCGCGGCCGAGATCGCGGAGGTGTTCTTCGAGAGCCCTGCCGTGCGGGTGATCAACTTCACGGGGTCAGACAAGACGGCGCGCATGCTCGGCGAGCGGGCCGGCCGGGCGCTCAAGCGCATGGTGCTGGAGCTCGGCGGGTTCAACCCGGCGATCCTGCTCGAGGACGCGGATATCGAGGAGTCGATCAAGGCGGTCACCTTCGGCGCGTTCCTGCACCAGGGCCAGGTCTGCATGAACACCCGCAAGGTCTACGTGGCCCGATCCCTGCACGACGAGTTCGTGGCCGGGCTGGCGGAGCGGGTGCGCGCGTTGAAACAGGGCGACCCGACCGACCCCGCGGTGATCATCGGCCCGCTCATCAACGACGCCGCCGTCGCGCAGATCGAGGCGCGGGTGAAGGATGCCCTCGACCGCGGCGCCACGCTGGTGACGGGCGGCACGCGCGAGGGCCGCATCTACGCGCCGACCATCCTCACGAACGTGCCCGCCGACGCGATCTGCGCGACCGGCGCCGACGAGACGTTCGGTCCGCTGCTGGTGATCGAGGCGTTCGACGACGCCGACGAGGCGCTGCGCAAGGCCCAGGACACGCCCTATGGGCTGACCGCGTCGATCATGACGCGCGACCGCGCCCGGGGACTGGCCATGGCGGCCCGGTTCGACAGCGGAATCGTGCACGTGAACGGCCCCACCATGGCCAGCGAGGCGGCGCTGCCGGTCGGTGGCGTGAAGAACAGCGGATGGGGCCGCTCCGGCTACTACGCGATCGAGGACTTCACCGAGCACCGGCTCGTCACCGTGAGCAGCGAGCCGGGGCGATATCCGTTTTAGCGCGACCCGATCAGCTGCGCGATGCGGTACTCCACGAGCTCGCCCATGACGAGCCCGGTGTTGGTGCGCTTCACGCCGTCGATCGCGAGGATCTGCCCGGCGATGCGGTAGAGGTCGTCGGCGTCGCGCGCCACCACCTGCACGAGCAGGTCGGTGACCCCGGCGAGGCCGTGCGCCTGCAGCACCTCCGGCACCTCGGCCAGCGCCGCCGACACACTCCGCAGCTTGCGCTGCGTCACCGTCGTGATGATGAACGCGGTGAGGGGGAAGCCGAGGAACGCCGGGTCGATGCGGCGGTCGAATGGTCGCAGCGAGTCCTCCGCGGCGTAGCGGTCGAGTCGCGCGCGGATGGTGTTGCGCGCCAGGCCGGTGAGCTGCGAGAGGGCGAGGTTCGTGGCATCCGGATGCTCCACCAGGGCCTTGAGCAGCACGGCGTCAATCTCGTCGGCGGTTCGCGACGGCGTCATAGTGATCACCTTTCTCGGGTCGTCTGCGACCCGGCTTGAGCATTGTGCGCAATCTTATGGCGGTGTCTTGCGCAGCACGAGCAGCGGTGCTCGGATCATGGGAGTGTATATCGTAGCTCGGAGGAGCGCATGAGCCTGTTCACCGTCGACCCCCTGGCCGTTCCGCTGCCCTCCGACGAGGAGGCCGAGCTCACCCGCATCGAGCGCCGCGTGCTCTGGCTCGCCACGTCGATCATCCATCACGCCAACCGGGTGCGGCCGAACGCCAGCGGCATCAAGGTGGGCGGGCACCAGGCATCCAGCGCCTCGCTCGTGACGATCATGACCGCGCTCTGGCTCACCCAGCTGCGCTCCGAGGATCGGGTCTCGGTCAAGCCGCACGCCTCCCCGGTGCTGCACGCGCTCAACTACCTGTTCGGCTCGCTCGACGAGCGGTACCTCACCACCCTGCGCGAGTTCGGCGGCCTGCAGAGCTACCCGAGCCGGTCGAAGGATCCCGATCCGGCCGACTACTCCACCGGCTCGGTGGGCATCGGCGCGACCGCACCGCTCTGGGGAGCGCTGGCTCGGCGCTACACCGAGACGCTCTCGGGCACGCCCGGTCGCGGCCGCCAGTACTCGCTGCTCGGCGACGCCGAGCTCGACGAGGGCGCGATCTGGGAGGCCGTGCTCGACGTCTCGGTGCAGGACCTCGGCGAGGTCGTCTGGATCGTCGACCTCAACCGCCAGTCGCTCGACCGTGTGGTGCCCAACATCGCGGCGACGAAGATCGAGAAGCTGTTCGACGCCGCAGGCTGGCAGGTGATCACGGTGAAGTTCGGGCGCTTGCTCGAGGGGCTGATGGCGCGGCCCGGGGGAGACGCGCTGCGCCGCCGCATCGTGCAGATGACCAACCCCGAGTACCAGCGGCTGCTGCGCTGCTCCGACGAGGAGCTGCGGATGCGGCTGCCGGGCACGGGCGACGACG
>JAODAU010000108.1 GCA_025463615.1 Microbacteriaceae bacterium
CTTTCTTGGCATCTGGTGCGAGTGGCATAGATGACCCCTTTCCCTCGTTGCGCGGTGCCCGTCACAGAATGTGCGAGCTCTCTTTATCCGCGGCCGTTTGACGGCAACCTTGGGAGTTTAGCAGAGAAGCGGCGGCGCGGTCAGGCCATCGTCGAGAGCACGAGTTCGGTGACCGCGAACGTGGCGACGGGGCCTCCGAGGGCGAAGGTCGCCCCCGCGGCCAGCGCGAGGCGACGGCGACGGAAGGCCGCGAAATCCACCGCCTGCTGCAGCCGGTCGAAACGGGCCGCATGGCGCTGGGTCTCTTCGGGCGCGTCGCTGAGCTCGCCGATGCCGAGCTGCTGCTCGATCACGGCCGAGAAATGCGCCACGGCCGCGGGTTCGAGCGTCACCGGCGCCTGGGCCAGCGAGAGGGCGAGCATGGATGCCGGCAGCACCTTCACGACGGGCGGCTTCGCTCCCCCGCGGATCGTGTAGACGCCCACCGCGACGACCAGCGGCGTCACCGGGATCTCGTTGCCCGTGGTGGAGAAGAGCAGCGCCTCGAGCTGGCGTGCCGCGGTGCGGGCATCCGCCATGTACGTGGTCTTGAAGCCGTTGGCGGTGAGCAGCGTGCCCGAGGCGAAGACCTTCTTGCCGAGGAAATTGCGGATGCTGACGGTGAAGATCCCCGACGGCCCGACGATCACCTGGTCGACCACCGAATCCTTCGCGCCGTCGGGCACGACGTTGAGCACGCTCCAGCCCGGGCCGAGCTCGGCCAGCAGGCCGGTCACCTCGAGCTCGCGGCGCGCCCGGTCGTACCACGGACGCGCGGAGCGGCGCAGCGGGTTGAGCCCGAACGAGCGACCGAACCAGCCCTGCGAGGTCTTGCCGCCCTGCTCCTCGAGACACCGCTCGATCACGGGATACGCGGTGCCGCGCGGGCGCGACGGGGTGGATGGTGCGGAAACGACCAGTGCGTGTGACAACGGCTCCCCCAAGCTCGGTGGTCTGAGGCTACGTGGCGCGGACGGGTCGCGGCATCCCCAAAAGGGGGGCACTTGTTTGCGGGTATGGCGGTCTCGACCGGCGGGCGCGCGCTCTGCCAGAATCTGGAGCGACAGCCACTCGCACGAAGGAGCCCCGAATGACCACTCCCCTCGACGTCCCCAGCCTCAGCGGAATGCTCCGCGTGCACCGCGGCGTGCTCATCGCGGTCTCCGTGATCGGCATCGTGCTCGGCATCCTGGGCCTCATCTTCCCGGGCGCCCTGCTCATCACCGTGGGGCTGCTGTTCGGGAGCTACCTCGTCGTCTCCGGGGTGTTCCGCATCGTCTCGGCGTTCGCCGGGGAGCGGCTCTCGACCGGGATGCGCTGGTTCAGCGGAATCCTCGGCGTGCTCATCCTCGTGGCCGGCGTGCTCTGCCTCGCCAACCCGTTCCGCTCGCTGTTCGCGATCGCGTTCCTGATCGGCATCGGCTTCATCGCCGAGGGCATCGTGGACATCGCCTCCGCCATCCAGGCGACCGTGAAGCCCGTCTGGTACGGCTGGGTGAGCGGCGTGCTCGCCGTGATCGCCGGCATCGTGACGTTCCTGCTGCCGGGTCTCTCGCTGACCGTGTTCGTGACGGTCGCGTCGATCCTGCTCATCGTGGTCAGCGTCTCGACGCTGCTGATGCTGCCGCGCCGGCCGAAGACCGCTGCGGCCGCCTGACACCTCGGTCGCTGAGGCTCTCGAAGCGAGCGATCGCGGATGGCCCCTTCGAGAGCCTCAGGGACCGCCTTCGAGAGCCTCAGGGACCGCCCTTCGAGAGCCTCAGGGACCGGTTACGGGGATGGGGCGCGTGGTGGGGCGTGAGCCGCGCCGCGGGATCGTCACCAGCAGCGCGATGATCACGCCGACCATCGCGCCGAGCGAGTTCGAGAGCACGTCACGCGGGTCGGAGACCCGGCCCGGGATGCCGAGCTGGCTGAGCTCGATCGTCACGGTGAGCGCCACCCCGATCAGCATCGCGAGCCACCATCGCCTGCGCCCGAGCACCAGCACGAACAGCAGCCCGATGGGCACGAACATCGCGATGTTCGCCGTGAACTCCACCCGGTCATAGGTGATCCAGCTGGTGAGCTGGTGGTTGCCGAAGAAGTGCAGCAGCCGGTACAGGATGCGGCTGCCGCCCGCATCGAGCGGCTGCGGCCCGAGCGTGACCCACCCGACCACGCCGAGGTAGGCGAGGGTGAGCACGAAGAGCACGGGATGGCGCCGGATCATTCAGCCAGTCTGCGGCACGGGGCTGGGCGACCGCTCCGAACCGGGTGAGCGCACGGCGCCGAAGACGATCAGCCCCTCGCCCAGCAGGTAGAGCAGCATGATCACCGCGTCCGCCTGCCAGAGCGCGAAGCCCGGCAGGAAGAGCTTGAGTGCGAGCACCGTGTCCGAGGCGAGGAAGAGCAGCGCGCCGACGGCCGAGAACCGGTTCGTGGCCAGCGCGAACGCCGCCGAGGCGCCCAGCACCAGCCCGTAGACGGCCACGGGCACGAACAGGGCCCCGAGGTGCGGGCCGAGCACGACGAGCAGCGCCACCCACCACGGAACGAGCACCACCGCCCAGACCGGCACGCGCCGCGTGCGCAGGCCGCGGGCGAACAGCACCAGGTAGCTCACGTGCGCCAGCAGGAACGCGCCCAGCCCGAGCAGGAAGCCGAGGCCACCCGGGGTGCCGAGCAGCACATCCCCCAGCCAGGAGAACAGGATGCCGGCGGCCGCCGGCCCCACCACCCGGCGCGACCTCCGCGTGCGCGGGGCGGCCAGCACGAGCGCGAGCCCCAGCGCCGGCATCAGCAGCCACTTGCTCGCCGCCGCGAGCGTCGCGGCTCCCACGGCCAGCGCGACGAGCTGGAGCAGGGAGACCAGCACGTACGGGAGGAACGGCACGAGCATCCGCGGGCCTGTCTGCACGGCTCAACCGTAACGCCGGAGCCAGTTCGCAGGGTGGCCGATCTACGATGAATTGCTCGGCAGCGACAGACACCACGACAGCGACCACGACAGAAGGGGCCACCACGCGATGTTCGGCTCCATCGTGCTCGACCTCGGCCTGCTCGCCGTGCTCGTCGCCTACGCGATCTACGGCTTCCGGCAGGGCTTCGTGCTGAGTATCGGCGGCATCCTCGGAGCCATCGTCGGCGCCGTGCTCGCCTTCTTCGCCATCCCGATCGTCACGGGGTGGGTCGGCTCGAACCAGTGGCGGGTGCCCATCGTGCTCGTCGTGGTCGCGGGCCTCGTGATCGGCGGCCTGCTGCTCGGCACGGCCGCGGGGCGGGCGCTGCGCCGCGGCGTGCCCAAGGGGCCGCTGCGCATCCTCGACCGCATTCTCGGCGGCGTGGTCGCGCTGCTCACCACCGCCGCCGTGATCTCGATGATGGCGTACAGCATCGGCGCCCTGGGCGTCCCGATCCTCTCGAGCGCGCTCAGCTCGTCGCGCGTCGTCGGCGCGATCGACACGCTCACGCCGCCGCCGATTCGCACCCTCGAGGCGCAGGTGCGCTCGACGGTCACGCAGCAGGGCATCCCGCGGCTCCTCGACTCGATCGGCGCGGGGGCGCCGCTGCCGATCCCCAGCGCCACCGCATCCTCGGCCCAGGACGCGGCCGGCCACTCCGTGGTCAAGGTGGTGGGCAACGCCTTCGCCTGCGGCCAGAACCAGTCCGGCTCCGGCTTCGTCGTGTCGGCGGATCGGGTCATCACCAACGCCCATGTCGTCGCCGGGGTCACCCAGCCCGTCATCCAGGCGCCGGACGGCGGCAGCTGGACCGGCCGGGTCGTCTACTTCGACACGGTGAACGACCTCGCCGTGATCGCCGTGAACGGGATGCCGACCCCGGCCCTCACCGTCGGCAGCACCCTGGCGCAGGGTGCGTCCGCCGTCTTCGTGGGCTACCCGCTCGGCGGCCCGTTCAGCTCCAAGAACGCGGCGGTGCAGGGAGTGAGCACGGTGCGCGTGCCCGACATCTACGGCCAGAACCCGTCACCGCGCGAGGTCTACACGCTCGCGGCCGACATCGAGCAGGGCAACTCCGGCGGCCCCGTGATCGACTCGGCGGGCCACGTCGACGGCGTGGTCTTCGCCAAGTCGTCCACGACTGCGGACGTGGGCTTCGCGCTCACCGTCTCCGAGCTGGCGCCGGTCGCGGCGCAGGCGGCGCGGCTGAGCGCAGCAGTGCCGTCGGGTCACTGCACGTCGGAGTGAGCCAGCCCAGCTGCTGCGCTAGCTCAACTGCTGTGCGAGGAACGTTTTGGCGATCGCCCAGGCGTCGGCGGCGGCATCCGGAACGTAGGAGTGCGGGTTGGTGTCGTTGAAGAAGGCGTGGCCCGCGTTGGCGTAGACCTTGGCGGTGAAGTCGACGCCGGCGTCGTTCATGCGCGCGGTGAGGCCGGGCAGCTTCTCTATGAGCGAGGTGTCCTCCTCGCCGTAGAAGGCGAAGACGGGGGCGGTGATGGTCGACACGTCCTCGGGCGCGGTGCCGTAGAACGGCAGCACCGCCTTCACCCGCGGGTCGGCCGCGGCGAGCGCGAAGCTGTAGGTGCCGCCGAAGCAGAAGCCGGTGACCGCGATCCTGCCGTCGACGCCGGGCTGTTCATCGAGGTGGTCGACGACCGCGCCGAGCGCCGCGACCGCCCAGGCCGGGTAGCCCTCCGTGCCGAGCGAGGCGAACGCGTTGCGCAGCTCGGGTTGCGCGTCGGTGCGCACCCTCTCGTCAGGGCTGTTGCGCTTGGCGAACAGGTCGGCGCCCACCAGCGGCTCGATGCCGATCGCGCTGAGGATGTCGGGGGCGGCGACGAGGTAGCCCTCGGCGGCCCAGCGATCCGCGATGCCTGTGATGTGGTCGACGAGCCCCCACACCTCGTGGATGAGCACGATCGCGCCCCGGGGCGTGCCCTCGGGCTCGGCGAGGTAGACCGAGAACGACCCGGGGAAATCCCCTCCCGTGGCGACGGCGGCGGCGGGAACGGCGAGCTCGAGGGTCGATGACATGTCGCCATTCAACACCCGCGGGACACCCGACGGCTGCGAGCGCGCTCAGTAGCCGAGCTGCTGCGCGGCGACCAGGCCCGACGTCGTGACGATGAGGATGCCGCACGCCAGCAACGCGCCGACCGCGGCCCAGAACAGCCGGCGGCTGCGCGCCGCGACGACCTGGCCGTGCACCTGCAGGAACGCCGATCCGGCCCCCGGGGCGAGCGGCGCCCGCTCGGGCCAGTTGACGCGCGCGATTGCGCTGTAGTCGGCGAGGGCGGCAGGCGAGAGGATGCGCGGGAGGCCGTGCAGCCACACGCCGAAGTCCTGCGGCACGAGCACCTCGGTGCGGCGCGGGCGGTCGCGGACCACGAGCTCGGCGGGGTCGGCGATCACGAGGCAGGGCGTGACCGGGATGGGCGTGTCGAGCACAGACCCGATCGTCTCGGAGACCCGATCCGCCTCGAACTCGGCGTCGCGGATGTGCGGGAACCGGGCGCTGCCGACCACGAAGGTGCGCTCCCCCACCCAGACCCTGTCGTCGAAGTGGTTGCGCAGGGTCACCGTGAAGACGCCGGGCGGGCCGACGAGGATGCGGTCGGCGCAGACGGCGGAGTCGCCCCGGAGCGAGAACTCGCGACCGCCAGCCCCCGCGCCGTCGAGCACGATCCACTCGTCGCCGAGTGCGGCGATGGCGTCGGCGACCTCGAGCTCGGCGAGCGCGCCGGCGTAGGCGCGCCCGGCCCCCTTCGCCAGGGGGTCCGTGCCGAAGAAGCGGGCGAGCCGGCCGCGAACGGGTGCGGCGGACTGCAGCCGCAGGAACTCGCGGAGCCAGGTGAACGCGCTCGGCCCGTAGGATGCGGCGCGCGAGATGAGGCGCTCGGCCTCGGGTTCGGGGGTGACGACCTCGGGCTTGGTGATGACCGGGGCCACGACCTCGGGCGCGGTGTCGACTGCCTTCTTCGCGATGGCGGTCGGCGCAGTGCGCACAAGTGTCATGGCCCGTCCTCCCCACGGTCGTCGCCGGCGGTGCCCCCCATGGTCCATCGGCTCCCCTCCACGCTAACGAAGGCGGATGCGGCGGCGCTCGCCCCAGAACGGGGCAGATTTCGCTTGCAATCCGGGCCCCCCAGGAGGATTCTGGATGCAGAACAACTCATCGCCCGGAAGAGCCGCACTCAGTGCCGCACCGGGCGATGAGTCTGTGTTCGTCTTGTTTTCGGCGTCCCCGCCACGGAAAACGCCGATCAGCTCGGACGGGTTGGGCGCCTGTTAGTCCGCCGTCAGGAAGGCGTTCACGTCGTCGAGCTCGTCGCGGGAGATCGAGTGGCCGACTCCCGGGTACTCGCGCTTCGTGAGGGTGCTGTGGCGCGGGAGCCAGGCATCCGTGCGGTCGATCGCGAACCGCGGGATCACCGGGTCGGCGGGGTCGCGACCCCAGAACACGCGCGGGCGCAGGTGCTCGAGCCGGGCATCCTCGGGGCCCTCGCTGTCGAGCGAGAAGCCGGCGAGCACCACGGATGCCGCGAACCGCTCCGGCGCGAACCGCAGCAGCTGCGTCACCATCGCGCCGCCCTGCGAGAAGCCGAGCAACCACACCGGGCCGTGCTCGGGCAGCGAGTCGAGCCACTCGAGCAGGTCGAGGGTGGCCGCGTTCGCTCCCTCGGGGTCGGGGAGCCCGGGCTCACCGGCGGCGAACCAGGTGAAGCCGGGGCCGAGCGGATACGGCGCACGCACCGACGCCACGACGGCGACCGGCGGCAGCAGCGGCGCCAGGGAGAACAGGTCCTGCTCGTCCGACCCGCGGCCGTGCAGCAGCACGAGCAGTGGCCGATCCGGGTCGGGGTCGCCCGACCACGCGACCACGTGCTCGCTCACTCCGGGCCCAGCAGCGCGGTCGCGACCGTGGCGTGCGCCGAGTCCTCGTTGCTCGGGTGGAAGCCGCCCGCGACCACGTCGCGGTAGAGCCGGCCGAGCTCGCTCGAGCTCGAGAACGCCGCTCCCCCGGCGAGTCCCACGGCCTGGTCGACCACGAGCTTGGCGGTGCGGGTCGCCCGCGACTTGATGCCGACCAGCCCGCGGAACCACTGGTCGCCGCGGTTCACGAGGCCGTCGACATCCGCCGCTATCGCGTCGAGCTGGGGCCAGAGGGCGTCCTGCGCGAGCGCAGCGTCGGCGAGCTTCCAGCGGGTGACCGGATCCTTGTCGCGGGTGAGGCCGGTGCGCTTGGAGGTGCGCCCCTTCACCGCCTCGACCGCGAGCTGCAGCGCCCGCTCGCCGATCCCGGTGTAGACGGCGGCGACGAGGATCTCGAAGTTGGCGAAGATGCCGAAGATGAGCGGATCGGGGTTCGGCCCCGGGTCGAGCCTGCGCACGATGCGGTCGGATGCCGCCACCGCCCCCTCGAGCCGGGTGCTGTTGCTCTGGCTCGCCCGCATGCCGATCGTGTCCCAGTCCTCGAGCGTGGTCACGCCGGGGGTGTCGCGGGTGACGAAGCCGTGCACGAGCTTCGGGGCATCGGGCGAGGTCGAGTCGAGGCCGAAGAGGCCGAGGCGCGTCCAGACGGGCGACAGGCTGGTGAAGATCTTGGTGCCGGTGAAGGCATAGCCGCCGTCGCCGAGCGGGCGGGCATCCGTGTTCGAGCCGAACAGCACGAGGTCGTTGCCGGCCTCGCTGATGGCGAAGGCGAAGATCTCGCCCGCCGCGGCCTCCTCGAGCACGAAGTCGAGGCTGGTGTCGCCGCGGTCGTGCAGGGTCTTGGCCACCCCGGTCCAGACCAGGTGCATGTTGACGGCAAGGGCTGTCGCGGGAGCGGCGGCGGCAAGGGCGGCCTGCTCGTGCGCGACCTCGCGCAGCGACAGGCCCGCGCCGCCGAACCCCGCGGGCACCAGCGCCTTCAGGTAGCCGACCGCGATGAGCTCGTCGAGGTCCTCGGTGAAGAAGCGGTTGTCGCGGTCGTAGCCGGCCGCCCGCTCGTGGATTCGCGCCAGCAGGTCGTCGCCCAGGAGAGTCACCCTCCAAGCATGCCACCGTGCGATTCCCGATCGGTCGCCGGGTGCACCAGACTGGAGGCAGTGTCCCAACAGATCGAGCTTCCGGGCGACCCGGAGCAGCCAGCCCACATTCCGCCGCGCGGCTCCCGTTTCGTCGACCTCACCCCCCTGCGCGAGTCTCCCGCCTTCCGCCGCCTCTGGATCGGGAACGCCGTCTCCGGCATCGGCGCGCAGCTCACGCTCGTCGCCGTCGGGCTGCACATCTACTCGATCACGAACTCCACGACAGCGGTGTCGCTAGTCGGGGCGTTCGCGCTGGTGCCGATGGTCGTGTTTGGGCTGTACGGCGGCGTGCTCGCCGACGCCTTCGACCGGCGGCTGC
>JAODAU010000151.1 GCA_025463615.1 Microbacteriaceae bacterium
GACGAATGTCCCGTCGACTGCATCTACGAGGGCGACCGCATGCTCTACATCCACCCGGATGAGTGCGTCGACTGCGGCGCCTGCGAACCGGTGTGCCCGGTCGAGGCGATCTACTACGAATACGACGTGCCGGAGCAGTGGGCAGACTACTACAATGCGAACGTCGAGTTCTTCCAGGAGATCGGATAGACCTGCTGAGCGGCCAAGGTGGGCGTCATCCACTACGACCACCCGATCGTCTCGGCCCTCCCTCCCCAGGGACCGGCCGCCTAGTGCCGCTCACGCTCCCCGACTTCCCGTGGGACTCGCTCGCGCCGTACGGTGACCGTGCGCGGGAGCATCCGGCCGGCATCATCGACCTCTCGGTCGGCTCGCCGGTGGACCCCACGCCGGCGCTGATCCGCACGGCGCTCGCCGAGGCGACCAACGCGCACGCCTACCCGCAGACGGTCGGCTCCGTGCCGCTGCGCGAGGCGATCGTGGCCTGGTACCAGCGCCGCCGCGGCGTCGAGCTGGGCGTCGCGAACGTGTTGCCGACCATCGGCTCCAAGGAGTTCATCTCGGGCCTTGCGCTCTGGCTCGGCATCGGGCCGGGGGATGTCGTGGTGCAGCCGACGCTGGCCTACCCGACCTACGCCGTGGGCGCCGCGCTCGCCGGGGCGACCGTGCTCGCCAGCGACGACCCGGCCGAGTGGCCGGAGAACACGAAGCTCATCTGGCTCAACAGCCCGGCGAACCCGGACGGCCGCATCCTCTCGGTCGAGGCGCTGCGCGCCGCCGTGGAGCGTGCGCGCGAGCTCGGCGCCGTGATCGTCGGCGACGAGTGCTACGCCGAGCTGGGGTGGACGGAGCCGTACGCGGATGCCGCGACCCCGAGCATCCTGAGCCCGGAGGTCATCGGCGACTCCCGCGACCACGTGCTCGCGGTGTACTCGCTGAGCAAGCAGTCCAACCTGGCGGGGTACCGCGCCGGCTTCGTCGCCGGCTGCAGCGACCTCATCGCCGAGGTGCTCGCCGTGCGCAAGAACCTCGGGCTCATGCTCCCTGGGCCGGTGCAGGCCGCGATGGTGGCGGCGCTCGACGACGACGCCCATGTCGCGGCGCAGCGCGCGAAGTATTCGGCGCGGCGCGACCTACTGCTGTTCGCGGTCGAGCGCGCGGGGTTCCGAGTCGACGACAGCGACGGCGGCCTGTACCTGTGGGCGACGGACGGCGGAGACGCGTGGGAGACCGTGTCCCGGTTCGCCGACCTCGGCATCCTCGTAGCGCCGGGCACGTACTACGGCGAGCCGGATGCCACCCATGTGCGCATCGCGCTCACCGCCACCGACGCGGCGATCGTGGAGGCCGTGCAGCGTTTGGCGACACTCTCCAACCCATCGGCCCACTCTTTGGCGGATGCGACTGTCGACCTCGGAGCCAATTAGGCTGTAGCCGTGAACGACGCCTCCTCCAACGACGCCGCGCGCGCGACCCTTCAGTTCCCGGGCGGCTCGGCCGAGTTCCCGATCCTGCGGGCGACCGACGGCGCATCGAGCATCGACATCTCCACGCTGATGAAGCAGACGGGGCACTCGACCCTCGACCAGGGCTTCGTGAACACCGCCGCGACCAAGAGCGCGATCACCTACATCGACGGCGACAAGGGCATCCTGCGCTACCGCGGGTACGCCATCGAGGATGTCGCGGCCAACTCGACCTACCTCGAGGTGGCGTGGCTGCTGATCCATGGCGAGCTCCCGTCGCCGAGCGAGCTCTACGACTTCGAGGAGCGCGTGCGCCGCCACACGCTGCTGCACGAAGACCTGCGTCGCTTCTTCGACGCGCTACCGCACACCGCGCACCCGATGTCGGTGCTGTCGAGCGCGGTCTCGGCGCTCTCGACGTTCTATGAGGACTCGCTGAGCATCCACGACCCGGAGCAGGTCGAGCTCTCCACCATCCGCCTGCTGGCCAAGCTGCCGGTGATCGCGGCGTACGCGCACAAGAAGAGCCTCGGCCAGGCGTTCCTGTACCCGGACAACTCGCTGAGCTTCACCGACAACTTCCTGCGCCTCAACTTCGGCACCATGGCGGAGCCGTACGAGGTGAACCCGGTCGTCTCGAAGGCGCTGGAGCGGCTGCTCATCCTGCACGAGGACCACGAACAGAACGCGTCCACGTCGACGGTGCGGCTGGTCGGGTCGACCCAGGCCAACATGTTCGCCTCGATCTCGGCCGGCATCAACGCGCTCTACGGGCCCGCCCACGGCGGTGCCAACGAGGCCGTGCTCACGATGCTCCGCGAGATCAAGGAGTCCGGCGAGTCGGTGGAGAAGTTCGTCGAGCGCGTCAAGAACAAGGAAGACGGCGTTCGCCTGATGGGCTTCGGGCACCGCGTCTACAAGAACTTCGACCCGCGCGCCCGCCTCGTGAAGGAGAGCGCCGACGAGGTGCTCGCCGCCCTCGGCGTGCAGGACGACCTGCTCGACATCGCCAAGGAGCTCGAGGCCGTGGCGCTGGCCGACGACTACTTCATCGAGCGCAAGCTCTACCCCAACGTGGACTTCTACACCGGCGTGATCTACAAGGCCATGGGATTCCCCGCCCGCATGTTCACCGTGCTGTTCGCCATCGGCCGCCTCCCCGGCTGGATCGCGCACTGGCGCGAGATGAACGAGGACCCGTCCACCAAGATCGGCCGCCCCCAGCAGCTCTACATCGGCTCGCCCCGCCGCGACTGGCCGGGCGCGTAGCCCGCCCGGCGCGCCGCCGCCGCGCCCCGCGCCGACATCCGCCTGCCCGACCTGCCCTGCATCCCGAGTGACCCTGCACGAAATGAAGGGCGGCGCGAGACTGGAGTGCAGGAAGTCGCCTGAAAGCAGTCACCCGTCACATCCCAGCCTTCATTTCGTGCAGGTTCGGGTGCCGAGGACTTCGTGCACGGTTCAGGATGCCGCGAATGCAGAGCGCACGCTGAGACTCACCGAGTCCCAGTCATCCATGACCTGCCAATAGGTGAATCGCAGCACGTGGTAGCCCATCGCGGTGAGCCGGGCGTCCCGTGCGCGATCGCGGGCGAACTGGCCCGGCTCCGCGTGGTAGTGCCCGTCCAATTCCACGACAACGCGCTCGCCGACCAGCAGATCGACGCGGATGTCGGGTGCCAGCCACACCTGGGAACGCACCGGCAGCCCGATCCGCCGCAGGCGCCACCGGCTCACGGACTCGGTGATGGCCTCGGACTGCGCGTCGACACCCGCGAGTTGGATTCGTAGTCCGGCAGAGCTGTGTCTGATGACTCGAAGCCATTGCCGACGGGTGATCCGCCGGAAGTGCAGCGCCGAGTCGACCGCCGCCACGACGAACTCCGGCGGCTCGCACTCGATCATGTGAGTGAGGCAGTCGAGCACCGGGAGGGGAGCGAGCTGGTGGCGCAATTGCGCCGTCCAGTGCGTGACGATTTGTTCAGCCTCGGTAAGCCGGGCTCGCATGTCGTCGGGCGAACGCAACCTGGCCGCGTTCGTGGGTATGCCCACGTGAACCGTCGTTGAGTCTCTTGTCCACAGCCCGTGCGCCGCTGCACCCGAGACACAGGTGATCTGGCCGCCGACCCGCCAGGCACGCATCCACGGTTCGTCGGGATTCTCGCACGCATACCAGCCTTGGCGGATGCGGACGAGGGAACCGCGGTGCACCTCCCGTGCCAGTGACCGACTCGTCCACCCGAGCGCCAGGAGCTGGTGCGTCGCAACGAGGCCGCCAAGCCGGGCGACGTCGCGCGTGATCTCCATGGCATCCACCATTTCGGAACGCCTCCGCCCGCGGTGGAAGGGTGGCCGGATCAGGGGATAACTCGACCGAGCGCCAACTGTGGAGGAGTGGTTCGTGCCGTGGCATCCACGCCCAACCCGTGTCGAACCTGCACGAAATGAAGGCTGGGGCGTGACAGATGACCGCTATTTCTCGACTTCTGCAACTCCTGTCACGCGGCGCCCTTCATTTCGTGCGGGGCATCCCACCCAGGCACGCACTTGGTAAGGCGCAGCAGGCGCCGGCGGAGGGGTCCCGGCCGCCGTCAGGCGTGGAGGGCCGCGTTGAGCTGCACGCCGGAGCCCGTGCGCGGCAGGACCTCCACCGCGCCGGTGACCGAGTTGCGGCGGAAGAGCAGGCCGGGCACACCCGAGAGCGTGACGGCCTTGACCGACGTGGGCTCGGCATCCTCGCGCAGCACCAGCACCTTGGTGCCCGCGGTCACGTAGAGGCCGGCCTCCACGATCGAGTCGTCGCCGATCGAGATGCCCACGCCCGAGTTGGCGCCGAGGAGCGCCCGCGCGCCGATCTCCACCCGCTGGGTGCCGCCGCCCGAGAGCGTGCCCATGATGGATGCCCCGCCGCCCACATCCGCACCGTCGCCCACCACCACGCCCTGTGAGATCCGCCCCTCCACCATCGAGGTGCCGAGGGTGCCCGCGTTGAAGTTCACGAACCCTTCGTGCATCACGGTCGTGCCGGGGGAGAGGTACGCGCCGAGCCGCACCCGCGACGCGTCGGCGATGCGCACGCGGTCGGGGGAGACGTAGTCGAGAAGTCGCGGGAACTTGTCGATGCCGTGGGCGGCGATGCCCGCGCGTTGCAGCGTCGCGCGCAGCCGCTCGAAGTCGGAGGGGTGCACGGGGCCGGCGTTCGTCCAGACGACGATCGGCAGGTGCGCGAAGATGCCGTCGAGGTTGATCGTGTTCGGCGCGGCGAGCAGGTGGCTGAGCAGGTGCAGTCGCAGGTACGCGTCCGGGGTGCTGGCGGGCGCGGCATCCAGGTCGATGGAGACGGTGACGAAGTCGACGGTGACGGCGCGGCGCGGGTCGTCGCCGAGCAGGTCTTCGAGCTCGGCCGGGGCGATGTGCGGGTCGCGACCGGCCGGGATGTCGCCCAGTCGCGGCCGCGGGAACCAGGTGTCGAGCACCGTCCCGTCGCCCGAGATCGTCGCCAGTCCGTAGCCCCATGCCGTGCGTGCAGTCATGCTCCCAAGGTTACCGAGGCGCGGTCGATAAACTGGGCGGATGCCGCCGCCGACGCTCGACCTCACCGCGGGCCCCGTGGCGCTCACCCGGCAGCTCTGCGACATCGAGTCGGTCTCCGGCGACGAGGCGACGATCGCGGATGCCGTCGCCGCGGCCCTCGCCCCCCTCGACCACCTCGTGGTCACCCGCGACGGCGACACGATCATCGCCCGCACCATGCTGGGCCGAGCCAAGCGCGTGGTGATCGCCGGCCACCTCGACACGGTGCCGATCAACGACAACCTGCCGACGCGGGAGGTCGACGGCGAGATCTGGGGCCGCGGAACGGTCGACATGAAGTCGGGCGTAGCGGTGCAGCTCGCGCTCGCCGCGGAGCTCGTCGCGCCCCCGGTCGACCTCACCTGGATCTGGTACGACAACGAGGAGGTCGCCTCCGACCTCAACGGTCTCGGCCGCGTGGCCCGCACCAGCCCCGAGCTGCTCGCCGGCGACTTCGCCATCCTGGGGGAGCCGACGGCCGCCCAGGTGGAGGGCGGATGCAACGGCACCATGCGCGCGGAGCTGCGCACCCACGGCGTCCGCGCCCACTCCGCGCGGGCGTGGGTGGGGCGCAACGCGATCCACGCGGCGGCGCCGATCCTCGACATCCTGGCGGCGTACGAGCCGCGCGAGGTCGAGGTCGACGGCCTGGTCTACCGCGAGGGACTCAACGCGGTCGCCATCGCGGGCGGGGTCGCGGGCAATGTGATCCCCGACGAGTGCGTCGTCACCGTCAACTACCGGTTCGCGCCGAGCAGCTCGGCGGCCGACGCGGAGGCGCACCTGCGCGAGACGTTCCCCGGCATCGAGCTGGTCGTCACCGACGCGGCCGAGGGCGCGCGACCGGGGCTCACGGCCCCGTTGGCGCAGGACTTCCTCGCCGCCGTTGGCGGCATCCCCAGGCCCAAATACGGCTGGACGGATGTCGCGCGCTTCAGCGCCCTCGGCATCCCCGCCGTCAACTACGGCCCCGGCGACCCCCTGCTCGCCCACGCGGACGCCGAGCGGGTTCCCTTCGACCAGATCCTGGCCTGCGAGGCCGGCTTGCGGGCGTGGCTGACCTCCTGACCCCGGCGCGCCCGGTGCGGGCACGCCGGTCCACAGCGCTGCGGGTGCGGTACCGGCTGACGCCGTGGTGGGCGCGCGTGCTCGTGATCTGGGGCCTCTCCCGGGTGATCACGACATCCCTGCTGCTGCTGTTCGCCGCCTGGCAGCCCAAGAACCCGTGGACCGGCCCGCACCCCTCCTACCTCGCGTTCGCCCAGATCTGGGACAGCACCTGGTACAACATCGTGGCCGTCTCGGGCTATCCGTCGGTGCTGCCGCACGACTCGGCCGGGCACGTCGCGGAGAACGCCTGGGCCTTCCTGCCCGGCTACCCGATGCTGGTGCGCGCGATCATGACGGTCACGTTCCTGCCCTGGGACATCGTCTCGGTCGTCGTCTCGTTCGCCTTCTCGCTCGCGGCCGCACTCGTCTTCTATCGCCTGATGCGCCTGCGGCTGCCGTCGTCGACGGCGCTGTTCTCGGTGGTGCTGTTCTGCGTCGCGCCGCTCTCGCCGATCCTGCAGGTCTCGTACGCCGAGTCGATGTACCTCTTCCTGCTCGTGCTGGCCCTGTACCTGCTGCTGACGCGTCGCTACGCCCTCATGCTGCCCGTGATCGCCCTGGCGAGTCTCACGCGCCCCAGCGGGCTCGCGCTGGCGCTGGCGCTCGGGCTGCACCTGCTGCACCGGATCTGGACGCGTCGCCGCGATCCGTTCCCCCTCGGCGATTTCGTGGCGGTCGCGGGCGTGACCGTGTTCAGCGTGATCATGGGCTTCCTCTGGCCCGCGATCGCGTGGGCCGTCACCGGCAGCCCGAGCGCGTACACCGACACCGAGCTGGCGTGGCGGGCCGACTACATCGGCTGGGGCAGTCTGTTCCCGTTCACGCCGTGGATCCAGGCCGCGGGATTCTGGGCCGGCCAGTGGGGCATCGGCGGCTGGGTCTACGTGCTGCTCGCGCTGGTGGTGGTCGGATTCTTCGCCATCCTGTTCATCCCGCCGGTGCGTCGCCTCGGGGTCGACCTCCGCATCTGGCTGGGGAGCTACGCGGTCTACCTGCTGGCCGTTTTCTTCCCCCAGTCGAGCACGTTCCGGCTGCTGATGCCGATGTTCCCGCTGCTCGGCGCGGTCGCCCAGCCGCGCTCGCCCGTCTACCGCGCGAGCGTCGTCGTGCTCATGATCGCGGGCCAGTTCGGCTGGTTGTACGTCTGCTGGTGGGTCAACGGATACGACTGGACGCCCCCGTAACGGCCCGATTCCGCCCCCTCGTTTTTGGGAGTGCGCTCAGGTACGGGATAATAGAAGTAATTCCACGAAAGGGGATCCATCATGGCAGCCATGAAGCCGAGGACCGGAGACGGGCCAATGGAGGCTGTTAAGGAGGGTCGCCTCATCATCGTGCGCGTTCCGCTCGAGGGTGGAGGCCGTCTCGT
>JAODAU010000172.1 GCA_025463615.1 Microbacteriaceae bacterium
GCCTCCAGCGGCTCGAAGTCGGCGTAGTAGCCGGCCGTCTCGCCGCTCAGCGCGACGTGCACGGCGTGGTGGAAGTCGTCGCTCCACTGCGCGTCGAGGCCGTAGCCGCCCGCCTCGCGCGGGGTGACCAGGCGCGTGTCGTTGAGGTCGGACTCCGCGATGAGGGTGAGCGGCCGCCCGAGGAACGCGGAGAGCGCGTCCGTGCGCTCGGCAAGCTCCTGCAGGATGTGCACGGGGGAGTCGTCCACCAGGGCGTGCACCGCATCCAGCCGCAGGCCGTCCACGTGGTAGTCGCGCAGCCACATCGCTGCGTTGTCGAGGATGTACTCGCGCACCTCGGGCGAGTCGAGGTTGACGGAGTCGCCCCAGGTGTTCGACGAGCCCTCGCGCAGGTAGGGACCGAAGCGCGGGAGGTAGTTGCCGCTGGGGCCCAGGTGGTTGTAGACGACATCCTGGATCACGCCGAGCCCGCGGGCGTGGCAGGCGTCGACGAAGCGCTGGTAGGCCTCCGGCCCGCCGTAGGTCTCGTCGACGGTGTACCAGAGCACGCCGTCGTAGCCCCAGTTGTGCGCGCCGTTGAAGCCGTTCACCGGCAGCAGCTCCACGAAGTCGACGCCGAGCGAGACGAGGTGGTCCAGCCGCCTGATCGCCGAGTCGAGCGTGCCCTTCTTCGTGAACGTGCCGAGGTGGAGCTCGTAGACGACCCCGCCGGCGAGCTGGTGGCCGGTCCAGGGCGAGTCGGTCCACTCGAACTTCGCCGGGTCGAACACCCGCGAGAGCTCGTGCACCGAGACCGGCTGGTGCCGCGACCGCGGGTCGGGCAAGGGGTTGGGGTCGTCGTCGAGCACGTACCCGTAGTCCTTGCCGGTGAGGCCGGATGGCGCGGCGAACCACCCGTCGCCGGTCGCCGTCATTGTGTGCCGCACGCCGTCCAGCAGCAGCTTCACCTTCGTCGCGTTCGGTGCCCAGACCTCGAAACTCACGCGCGCACCACCTCCGTCGGCGCGAGGAGGGCAACCGGATAGCGCTCGAACACCTCGCCCAGCGAGAGCGTACCGCCCTCGTAGTCCCGATCGGAGATCACGTCGGTGAACGGCTTTCCGGCGAGTTGCACGGTGGTGTCCGCCCAGCCACCGTCGCGGGCGAGCCCCACCGGCAGCCGCGTGGCGAGGGTGATCGCCTCGCCGCTGTCGAAGCCGACGAGGTGGTGGCGGGCCGCGCCGAACGCGGTCACGGGCGCGTAACGCGTGAACAGGTCGGGGTGGTCGCGTCGCAGTCGCAGCGCGCGAGTGGTCACCAGCAGCTTCGCGGCGCCGGTCTCGTCAATGGGCGGGTGGCTGCCGGCGTCCACCGCGGCCAGGTAGAGGCGGCGGATGTCGAAGTCGACCGGCCTGCGGTTGTCCGGGTCGACGAGCGAGGTCTCCCACAGCTCAGAGCCCTGGTACACGTCCGGCACGCCGGGCGCGGTGAGCTGGATCAGCTTCGCCGAGAGCGAGTTCGACCAGCCGGGCTGCTCGATGGCGTCGAGCAGCCGCCGCAGCACCCCGACCACGCGCTCGTCGTCGAAGGCGGAGTCGACGAGCTGGTGCATCCGCCGCTCGAAGTCCTCGCGCGGGGCGGCCCAGTGGGTGGAGTTGCCGGCCTCGCGGGCGGCCTTCTCGGCGTACGCGTGCAGGCGCTCGCGGCTGGCGGGGTACGCGCCGACGATCGCCTCCCAGAGCAGGGACTCCAGCGGTCCGTCGCCCAGCGGGGCGTCGCCGCGCAGCTCGGTGAGGGCCTGCTCCCAGACCTCGGGGATCTCGGCCAGCACGGAGATGCGGGCGCGCACGTCCTCGCCGCGCTTGGTGTCGTGGGTGGAGAGCGTGGTGAGCGACGACGGGAAGCTCGCCTGGCGCAGCTGCTGCCTGCGGTGGAACTCGGCCACCCCGATCGAGAACTCGCTCGGGTCGGCGCCCACCTCGGTGAGCGAGCCGAGGCGCGTGTAGCGGTAGAACGCGGTGTCTTCGACGCCCTTCGCCATCACCATGCCCGAGGTCTGCTGGAAGCGGATCGCCGCCGGATGCTCGGGGTCCGTGAGGATCGGCCGCAGCGCGTCGATCGTGTCCGTGAGGTCGGGACGGTGCTGCTTGGCCAGGGACGCGGCCTCGCGCAGGTGCTCCTCACCGAGCGGGAGGTACGAGCGGTAGACGGGGAAGCAGGCGAGGAGCTCGGCGATGGCGTCGGCCGTTGCCGAGATCGCGCCGGACTCGTCGGCTTCGACCACCGGGACAGAGGCGCCGAGATCGCGTTCGAGCCGCAGGACCTCGGAGCGCAGGATGCCGTCGGCGATCGCCCGCTTCGTGTCGTGGATCAGCGCGGTCCACGACACGGGTCGCTCGCTGTCGCGCAGCCGCTGGTCCAGCTCGTCGAGCGCGGCGCGGCCGGCGGGGTCGACGAGCACGCGGTCGACATCCGCCAGGGCGTCGTAGCCGGTCGTGCCGGCGGTGGCCCAGTTGGTGGGCAGCTGCTCGTCGCCCTCGAGGATCTTCTCCACGAGCACGTAGGTGCCGCCCGTGGCCGCGGCCAGGGCATCCAGGTAGCCGCCCGGGTCGACCAGGCCGTCCGGGTGGTCGACCCGCAGGCCGTCGGCGAGGCGCTGCTCGATCCAGCGCACGATCTCGGCGTGCGACTCCTCGAACACCCACGGCTCCTCGACGCGGATGCCGGCGAGCGAGTTCACCGCGAAGAACCGCCGGTAGTTCAGCTCGGCGTCGGCACGGCGCCAGTCCATCAGCTCGTAGTTCTGCCGCGCGTGCACCTCCTGCGGGGTGCCCTCGCCCGTGCCCGGCGCGATGGGGTACCGGTTGTCGAAGTAGTGCAGCTCGTCGCCGACGACCTCGAGGTCGTCCAACGCGGTCCCTGAGGCACTCGAAGGGTCGCCCAGCACGGGGATCCGCACCTTGCCGCCGCCGAACTCCCAGTCCACGTCGAAGGCGTCCGCGTACTTCGACTCACGCCCATGGGTCAGAAGGTCCCACCACCACGCCATCTCCCGCGGGGTGGCGACGCCGACGTGGTTGGGCACGATGTCGATGAGCACGCCGAGGCCGCGCTCGCGGGCTGCGGCGGACGCGGCATCCAGCCCCTCCGAGCCGCCGCGCGCCGGGTCGACGAGCGAGTGGTCGACCACGTCGTAGCCGTGGTCGGAGCCCGGCTCCGCCTTCAGCAGGGGGGAGAAGTACAGCCAGTCCGCGCCGAGGTCGTGCACGTAGTCGGATATGCCCGCGGCGGCATACAGGTCGAAGCCCTCCCGGATCTGCAGCCGATAGGTCGAGACCGGTACGCGCATCAGTTGACCTCGGGCTTGGCGGCCAGGGGCGTCGACGGCACGGCCGCGGTGAGCGAGGCCGCCACGGAATGGTCGGGATCCCCCTCCACCGCGACGTACTCGCGCAGCACCACGAGGGAGGTCGCGGCCACCGAGACCACGTCACCCGCGGTCTGCGGGATGCCGTCGGCCGCGTTTCCCGCGGTGTCGACGACGATCTCCCACTGGTCCGAGAACTCGGCGGAGGGCAGCGTGAAGTCGACGGTCTCGTCGTGCGCGTTGAACAGGATGGCGAAGTTGCGGTCCGTCACCGTCTGCCCGCGCGCGTCGCGGCCGTGGATGCCGTTGCCGTTGAGGAAGACGCCGATCGACCGGCCGAAGCCCGCATCCCAGTTCTGCTCCTCCATCTCGGTGCCCGCCGGGGTGAGCCAGACGATGTCGGCGAGCGGCTCGCCCTGCCCGCGCTTGACCGGGCGACCGTCGAAGAACGAGCGGCGGCGGAAGGTCGGATGCTCCTTCCGCAGCCGGGTGAGCGCCCCCACGAAATCGATCAGGGCGGTGTCGGCCGTGTCCCAG
Organism: Microbacteriaceae bacterium; assembly: GCA_025463615.1. The sequence continues at coordinate 3,884 of JAODAU010000172.1, forward strand.
TGCACCCAGGAGAGCGGGTTGTCCTGCGCGTAGGTGTTGTTGTTGCCCTGCTGCGTGCGGCCGAGCTCGTCGCCGTGCAGGATCATCGGCACGCCCTGCGAGAGCAGGAGTGTGGCCAGGAAGTTGCGCTGCTGCTTCGAGCGCAGGGTGAGGATGGCCGGGTCACCCGTGGGCCCCTCGACTCCGCAGTTCCAGGAGCGGTTGTTCGATTCGCCGTCGTTGTTGTCCTCGCCGTTGGCCTCGTTGTGCTTCTCGTTGTACGAGACGAGGTCCTCGAGCGTGAAGACGTCGTGCGCCGTGACGAAGTTGATGGATGCCGCCGGGCGCCGCCCGTCTCCCTCGTAGAGGTCGGACGAGCCGGTGAGGCGCGACGCGAACTCGCCGAGCGTGGACGGCTCGCCGCGCCAGAAGTCGCGCACGGTGTCGCGGTACTTGCCGTTCCACTCCGTCCACTGCGGGGGGAACCCGCCGACCTGGTATCCGCCGGGGCCGATGTCCCAGGGCTCGGCGATGAGCTTCACCTGCGAGATCACCGGATCCTGCTGCACGAGCTCGAAGAACGCCGACAGCTTGTCGACCTCGTAGAACTCGCGGGCCAGGGTGGCGGCGAGGTCGAAGCGGAAGCCGTCGACGTGCATCTCGATCACCCAGTAGCGCAGGCTGTCCATGATCATCTGCAGGGTGTGCGG
>JAODAU010000199.1 GCA_025463615.1 Microbacteriaceae bacterium
AGCACCCGGACCTGCTCGAGCAGGTCGTCGAGTGCCAGTCGCCCGTCTTCATCTTCGTGGAGGTGGATGACGCGCGGCACGTGCACCTCTACGCCACCGCCCCCAAGGAGGCGCCGACCACCCGCGGTTTCGCCTCGATCCTCGCGCAGGGTCTGGACGACCTGTCGGTGGAGCAGGTGCTCGCCATCCCGGACGACTTCCCCAACACCATCGGCCTCACCGAGGCGGTCAGCCCGCTGCGCATCCGCGGCATGACCGCCATGCTCGCCCGCACCAAGCGGCAGATCCGCGAGAAGACCGCGGCGTGAACCTGCGGCGGGTGTTCCCCGCGGTGTCGGAGCCGATCGAGCTGGGCACGCCCGCGGCATCCGCGGCGCTGGACGACCTGTACCGGCTGCCCTCGCGGCACTGGACGCGCATCAACCTCGTGACCAGCGTCGATGGCAGCGCGGCCGGGGCGGACGGCACGTCGTCGTCGCTCACCGCGGGCGCCGACCGCCGGGTGCTCGGCGCGATCCGCCGCGAGGCCGACATCGTGCTCGTCGGTGCCGCCAGCGTGCGCGCGGAGGGCTACCAGCTGCCGAAGACGGCGCCGCTCGCGATCGTGACGGCCTCCGGCGACCTCGCGGGCCATGCCGTGCCGCGGGACGTGGATGCCGGGCGCGTCGTCGTGCTGTGCACCGCGGCATCCGCGGGTCGGGCACGTGCCACGCTGGGCGTGCCGAGCGCGGAGATCGTGGAGCTGCCGGCGGTGGACGGCGTGATCGCGGCGGCCGACATCCTGGGCGCACTGCGCCAGCGCGGGCACGAGTCGATCGTCTGCGAGGGCGGCCCACTGCTCGCGAGCCGACTGTTGGACGCAGGGCTCGTGGACGAGCTGTGCCTGACGACGGCCCCGGTCGTGGTCGCGGGTCAGCCGTCGCTGCTGTCGGTGCAGCGGCACGCGTCGCTGGAGCTGCGGCAGCTGCTCATCGACGACCTCGGGGTGACGTTCGCGCGCTGGGTTGTCGCGCGCTGACCGATCATTGACTCCACCGTTCATAACTCCTACGGTTTCGCCGTCAAGAGACGGATCGCCACGGATTTTCACCGGTTGAGGTGGCTTTGCAGGAGTTATGCACCGGGCTCAGCTGAAGCGCTCGGCGACCGCCGCAGTCTCCAGCCATGCCGAGACCGCGCCGTTCCACCGCACCCGGTCGTAGTTCCAGAGGCGCGTGTGGCCCGCGACGGAGAAGGCCTCGAACGTCACGATGTCGGGCCGCTCCGCCGCCAGTGCTCGCGATGCCGTCGACGGGATGAACACGTCATCGTCACTGTGCATCAGCAGGATCGGCACGTGCAGGTCCTTGGCGCGAGATACCCAGTCGAGCCGCGCGAGGTCGATCGGCTGGCTCTGGCCGGTGAGGCGACCGCCCCAGGGGCGACCGATCGCGGCAAGTGCGCCGTCGCTCACCGCCTCGGGCAGGCGCCGCAGGCCGCCCTGATAGCGCAGTGCCACGATCCAGTCCACGACCGGGGAGTCGAGAGCCACAGCCCGCACGATGCCGGCGTGCTCGGATCGGGTCAGCGCCTGCAGAACCGTCGCCCCGCCCATCGACCACCCCATGAGCACGACGTCGGTCGCGCCGTGGTCGATGGCGTAGCGGATGGCGGCATCCACGTCCCGCCACTCGGTGTCGCCCAGCGCGTACCGGCCGTCGGGGCTTGCGGGCGCGTCTCCGTCGTTGCGGTAGCTGATGAGCAGCGAGGTGAAGCCGTGCTCGTGGAAGACGGGCACCCCGCGGATGGTCTCCTGGCGCTTCACCGCGCGGCCGTGCACCTGGATGACCCAGCGCGTGCTGCCCTCGACGGGCACCAGCCACGCCGGTGCCGGGCCGAACTCGGTCTCGATCTCCACGTCCTCGGTGGGGTAGCCGAGCTCGCGCGGGTCGAGGTAGTACCAGCCGGTGATCCGGGCCCGGATCGCCTTCGCCAGGTCACCGGATTCCACGGTCTCGACCCGCCGCACGACGCTGTCGAGGGTCTCGCCGAGCACCTCGCCGATCTTCGCGTAGCCGCGCTCCCCCGTGAACCACAGCCCGTAGGAGCCGGGCGTGCGCGACTCGGGGCTCGTGCTCAGGGTGACGGTGCCGGCGGCGGCATCCACGTCGAGCACGTACAGGTCGTCCGTCGGCGGCCGGGGCGGCGTCACCACGGTGCGGGCGACGACGAGAGTCACGAGCGCGCTGGCGGCAGCGGCAAGAGCGGCAACCCCCGCGGCGACGCCGATGGCCACGCCCCACCACGGGACACCCCGTGCGGCGTGCCTTCGACCAACTGTCACGCTAGATCTTTAGTGTTCACACGTGCCCGAAAACGTTGCTGAGCCCGATCTGCCGGAGCCGTTCCGTTCCGCGGTCGCCGCCGTGCGGCGCGCGGCGCTCCGCCCGGAGCTCGTGCTGACCGAGATCCCGGCCCCGGGAAGCCTCGCCCCGTACTCGATAGCCCTGGCCGCGGATGTCACGCCCGCCCGCCACGGCACCGACTCCGAACTCGGCACCGGCCGGTTCATCCTGCTCTACGACCCCGCAGGCTCGGATGCCTGGGGCGGCTTCTTCCGCGTCGTCTGCTTCGCGCAGGCGCCGCTCGAGACCGAGATCGGGCTCGACCCCTTTCTCGCGGATGTCGCGTGGTCCTGGCTCGTCGATGCGCTCGACGCCCGCGGCGCCCACTACACCGCGCCCTCCGGCACGGCCACGAAGATCCTCTCGACCGGGTACGGCGAGCTGGCGAGCCAAGGCGACGGCGCCCAGATCGAGCTCAGGGCGTCCTGGACCCCCCTCGACCACGAGATCACCGCTCATGTGGAAGGCTGGGGCGAGCTATTGTGCATGCTGGCGGGTCTTCCGCCGGTCATCGAAGGAGTGACGGTGTTATCGGCCCGACGAGCAGGACGTGAGTAGCGCGGACGAGTCCACGCCGACCTCGGAGGCACCGGAGCCCGAGGCTGCGGCGGAAGCCGAGCTCGCCCCGAAGCCGGAGCACGCAGAGCAGGCGCCGCACGTGACGGTGTCGGCGATCGACACCCGCGAAGGCTACCTCGCCGCGGTCGAGGCGATCGCCGCCGGGCACGGTCCGATCGCGATCGACGCCGAGCGCGCATCCGGGTTCCGCTACTCGCAGCGGGCCTACCTGATCCAGATCTTCCGCCGCGGCGCCGGCGTCTTCCTCTTCGACCCGCCGGCCATCGGCTCCTTCGCCGAGCTGCAGGCCGTGATCGCCGGCGAGGAGTGGGTGCTGCACGCGGCATCCCAGGACCTCGCCTGCCTGCGCGAGGTGGGCCTCGACCCGTCGCGCATCTTCGACACCGAGCTCGGCGCGCGCCTGGCCGGCCTGCCCCGCGTGGGGCTCGGCACCGTGGTGGAGGAGCTTCTCGGCATCCACCTCGCCAAGGAGCACTCGGCGGCGGACTGGTCGACGCGCCCGCTCCCCCAGTCCTGGCTTGTCTACGCGGCGCTCGACGTCGAGCTGCTCGTCGACCTGCGCGACGCGGTCGAGCTCCTGCTCGTGAACCAGCGCAAGCGCGACATCGCCGCGCAGGAGTTCGAGGCGACACTGAACCGCGAGGCCAAGCCCGTCAACCCGGAAGCCTGGCGTCGACTGTCCGGCCTGCACACCGTGCGCTCGGCCCGCAACCTCGCAGTCGCGCGCGAGCTGTGGGAGGCGCGCGACCGTTTCGCCCAGGAGATCGACACCGCCCCGGGCCGGCTCGTGCCCGACACGTCGCTCGTCGCGGCCGCCCGGGTGCTCCCCGAGTCGCGCCAGGCGCTAGCCAGCCTGCGCGAGTTCAACGGACGGGCCAGCAGGTCCGAGCTCTCCCGCTGGTGGGCCGCGATCGAGGCGGGCAAGGCCACGACCGACCTGCCGGCCCTCCGCGTGCCCGGCGACTCGATGCCGCCGCCCCGCGCCTGGGCCGAGCGCAACCCCGAGGCCGACCGCCGTCTCAAGCTGGCCAGGGCTGCGGTTGCGGATGTCGCGGAAGCCCTCACGATGCCGGTCGAGAACCTCCTCACCCCCGAGACCCTCCGCCGCCTCGCCTGGCACCCGCCGGAGCCCGCGGATGTCGACGGCATCCGCTCGGCCCTCGAAACGCTGCTCGCCCGCCCCTGGCAGGTTGACGCAACCGCACAGGTGATCGCCGATGCCTTTGTCGAAGCCAGCCAAACGCCCGAGGAGCCCGCCGACCC
>JAODAU010000237.1 GCA_025463615.1 Microbacteriaceae bacterium
CTGGTGCGCTGGCAGGCCGAGATCGACTGGCACGAAGAACTTCTGAAATCGCTACCCGAGATCATCGCCGACGAACAAGAGCGTCAGCGCACGAAAGGACACAACTGATGAGCGAACACGCAGCATCGCCCGCACAGGCCAGGGGCGGGATGCCCGCCTGGACCGCACCACCCGGGGTCAGCAACCGCCGCGCCTGGGGCACCCTCGCGGTGCTCCTCACCGGCATGTTCATGTCCCTGCTGGACACGACCATCGTCAATGTGGCGCTGCCCACGATCCGGGATTCGATCAACGCCGACGAGGCCACGCTCGCCTGGATCATCTCGGGCTACGCGCTCGCGTTCGGGCTCGCCCTCATCCCCGCAGGTCGCGTCGGTGACCGCATCGGCCACAAGTGGGTCTTCATCGCCGGCCTCGCCGTCTTCACCGTGGCGAGCCTGTTCGCCGGGCTCGCGCAGAACCCCACCGAGCTGATCGTGGCGCGGGTGGTGCAGGGCCTCGGCGGCGGCATCTTCCTGCCGCCGGTGACGGCGTTCATCCAGCTGCTGTTCCCGCCGATGAAACGGGGCAAGGCGTTCGCGATCCTCGGTGCGGTGCTCGGCGTCTCGTCGGCGCTCGGACCGATCGTCGGCGGCCTCATCATCCAGCTGCTCGGTGAGAAGACCGGATGGCGCTACATCTTCTTCGTGAACCTGCCGATCGGCGTCGTGGCGCTCGTGGCCGCGGTGATCGTGATCCCGAAGGTCGTGGCGGGCAAGAAGGCGTCGATGGACTTCGTGGGCCTCGTGCTGCTGGCCGGGTCGCTCGTCGCCATCCTGGTGCCGCTCATCCAGGGGCAGGACCAGGGCTGGCCGCTCTGGACGTACCTGTCCCTCGCCGGTGGCGTCGTGCTGCTGGTGGTGTTCGCCCTCTGGGAGCGGTTCCTCGCTCGGCGCGGCTCGTCGCCGCTGGTGCCTCCGCACCTGTTCTCGCACCCCGCGTTCACCGGTGGCACGATCCTCGCGCTCGTGTACTTCGCGGCGTTCACCAGCATCTTCTTCACCATCTCGCTGCTCTGGCAGGCGGGCCTCGGCCACACCGCGCTCGAGTCGGGCCTGGTGTCGATCCCGTTCGCGATCGCCAACATCGTGGGCGCCGCGCTGAGCGACCGGCTGGCGCAGCGACTGGGCCGCAACGTGCTGGTGCTGGGCACCGCGATGCTCTTCGTCGGCCTCGTGGCGCTCTGGCTGATCCTGCTCTCGGTCGACGCGAAGGACCTGACCTCGTGGGAGCTGCTCCTGCCGCTCGCCGTCGCCGGCTTCGGCAACGGCCTGTTCATCGCCCCGAACGCGCGATTCATCGTGGCGACCGTGGATGGCTCGGAGGCGGGGGCCGCCAGCGGCGTCATCAACACCATGCAGCGCATCGGCAGCGCGATCGGCATCGCGGTCGTCTCCAGCGTGCTGTTCGGGGTGGCTAACCTCGACAGCATCGGCGGCGAGGTCAAGGCCAAGGTCACCGCGGCCCTGCCGGCGGCGATGCAGAGCGGCAAGTACGACTCGCCGGCCGCGGCGGCGAAGGCGCTCGGCTCGCACTTCAGCGACTCGGTGCTGGCGACCCACTTCGGGGATGCCGCCACCGTGGCCCTGCTGGTGAGCGCGATCTTCGCGCTCGTGTCGTTCGTGCTGGTGTTCACCCTGCCGAAGCGCGTGAACCTCCATTAGGCCGAGCTCAGTCACGCACTGAACCGGTCGGGTCCCTCCTCGAGGGCCCGGCCGGTCTGCGTTCCGGCCGCCGCTCAGTGCCGTCGCCGCGGTCGTCGATCTCGATGAACAGCCAGCGCGGCTTCGGCTCGATGATCGGCCGGAACACGCGCCGCACCAGCGGGCTCGCCAACGCGATCGCGATCGCGATGCCGGCCAGCACGATGGATGCGACGAGCCAGTCGCTGGCCTCCTCGCCCTTCAGCACACCGGTCTCGCGCAGCGGATAGAGGATGAAGCTGTGCAGCAGGTAGATGTACATCGTCGCCTGCCCGAACGGCGTGATCCATACAGTGGATCGCGGCACGAGCACGAAGAACGCCGCGCTGAGCACCGTCGCGAGCCCGAGGAACGCGAGCCGCACGAATCCTGCCCACCACTGGTCGCTGCCGAGCCCGGTGTAGGAGTCGTCGTAGAAGAGCCAGTGCACGTCGATCGACTTCCAGAAGTCGATGAACACCACGACGGCGACACCCCAGGCCAGGAACACGGCGACCGCGAGGGCGCGGATCGCCCACTTCTGCTTGTCGACGACCCGCCACTTCTCGATCAGCTTCCACTGCCGCAGCTGCCAGCCGAGCACGAAGAACGGCAGGATGCCGATGGCCCGCGCGAGCGAGAACGTGCTGTCCACGTTGCTCAGGTAGCCCACCCCCACCGAGAACAGCACCGACCAGAGCAGCGGCCAGCGCAGGAGCACCAGGTACGGCAGGATCACTCGGAAGATGGCCAGCGCGAGCAGGAACCACAGCGTCCAGTGCGGCGTAGTCGGGTTGAGGCTGGTCGAGCCCTCGGCGAGGTACTGCACCACGGTCCAGACGGTC
>JAODAU010000239.1 GCA_025463615.1 Microbacteriaceae bacterium
AGCTTCGACCAGGAGCAGTCCGCCCAGCTCGACGTGCCCGATCCCTACTATTCCGACGCGGCCATGTTCGACAACGTGCTCGGCATGATCGAGCGCGCCTCCGCCGCCCTCTACCGCCAGATCGAACAAGCACTACGCCAGGGAGTTTCGTGAGTCCACTGCCAGAACAGCCGCTCAGCCCGCTCGACGGCCGCTACCGCCCCGCCGTCACCGCGCTCGGCGAGCACCTCTCCGAGGCCGGGCTCAACCGCGCCCGCGTGCACGTGGAGGTCGAGTGGCTGCTCTACCTCACCGACCACGAATACTTCGGATCCCGCCGGCTCGACCCCGAGCAGGCCCGGGCACTCCGCGCCCTCGTTCCCGACTTCGGCCAGGCCGACATCGACGAGCTCGCCGGCCTCGAGGCCACCACTCGCCACGACGTGAAGGCCGTCGAGTACTACGTACGCGCCCGCCTCTCGGCCCTCGGTCTCAACGAGATCGCCGAGCTCACCCACTTCGCGGCCACCAGCGAGGACATCAACAACCTCTCCTACGCCCTCACCATCCGCGCCGCGGTGCAGGATGTCTGGCTGCCGCGCGCCCGCGCCGTGCTCGCCGCGCTCACCGACCGCGCCGTCGCCCACCGCGCCGAGCCGATGCTCGCGCACACGCACGGCCAGCCCGCCACCCCGACCACGGTCGGCAAGGAGTTCGCCGTGTTCGTCGCGCGCCTGCGCCGCGTGATCGCGCAGGTCGAGGCCACCGTCTACCTCGGCAAGTTCAGCGGGGCGACCGGCACGTTCGCCGCGCACATCGCCGCGGACCCGACGCTCGACTGGCCCGCGATCTCGCGCGAGTTCGTCACCTCGCTCGGCCTCGACTGGAACCCGCTCACCACCCAGATCGAACCGCACGACTGGCAGGCGGAGCTCTACCAGCGCATCAGCCACGCCAACCGCATCCTGCACAACCTCTGCACCGACATCTGGACCTACATCTCGATGGGGTACTTCACGCAGATCCCGCAGGCGGGGGCGACCGGCTCGTCGACGATGCCGCACAAGATCAACCCGATCCGGTTCGAGAACGCGGAGGCCAACCTCGAGCTGTCGAGCGCGCTGCTCGACTCGCTCGCGGCCACCCTCGTCACGTCACGCCTGCAGCGCGACCTCACCGACTCGACCACGCAGCGCAACGTTGGCGTGGCCCTCGGCCACTCCGTGCTCGCGCTCGACAACATCACGCGCGGGCTCGGCGAGATCGCGGTCAATTCCACCAAGCTGGCCGAGGATCTCGACGCCAACTGGGAGATCCTGGGCGAAGCCATCCAGACCGTGATCCGCGCGGAGGTCACGGCCGGGCGCAGCTCGATCGCCGACCCCTACGCGATGCTCAAGGAGCTCACCCGCGGCCGCAGGGTCGGCGCGGAGGAGCTGCGGGCGTTCGTGGAGGGGCTCGACATCGGCGCCGAGGCGAAGGCCCGGCTCATCGCGCTCACCCCGGGCGGCTACACCGGCCTCGCGAGCGATCTGGTCGACTACCTGGAGTAAGAAGTTGGCCTAGTGGGCCGACGGGCGGCCGTCGCCCGCGTCATCCTGCTCGGTGATGTCGGTCTGCTCGGCTTCGTTGGGCTTGATGGCGAGCGACAGCATCGCGATCACCACCAGCGAGACGATGAACGCCACGCCGAAGAAGACGAGTGCGAGGATCGGCTGGCGCGTGGTGAACAGCACCACCAGGCCGATGAACACGGCCACGATCGCGGAGATCACCACGAACTCGAGGGGGCGCAGGCGATCCTGCCGGGAGGGTGTGGTCACGCGGTGATCTCGCCTTCGCTGTGTTCGTCCGCCTGCGGCTCGGCCGGCGTGGCCTGGGTTCCCCACTTGGCCGAGAGCCCGGCGACCACGAGGTAGACGGCCACGATGGCCGCGTACGCGCCGAGCAGCCCGACCGCGATCACCGCAGAGTCCAGCACGCGCTTGACGTGGTCCGGACCGGTGAACGTCTGGCTGAACCCCGGGGGGATGAGCAGGAAGACCAGCGCGGCGATGGCGGTGAACGCGCCGACGGCGATCCAGTCGGTCGAGCCCACGAAGCGGCGGCGCGTGCGCAGGCCGCTGTACAGCTCGAGGAAGCCGGTGACCGCCGCGAACACCGTGATGATGAAGAAGAAGACCTGGATTCCCGCGGTGTGGAACACGAGCGCGAGGATGCCGGCCACCAGCGTCACCGCGCCCTGTGCGACGAAGAACGCCCTGGCCCGGCTCCTCGTGAGCCGGAACCACGCGACCACCGCCATCACGATGCCGGCCACCACGCCGAAGACGCCGAAGCTGAGCAGGCCGAAGGAGGCCGAGTGGTCGGCGGAGAACGTGATCCACAGGGCCAGGGCCGCGAGCGGGATGGCGCGGATCACGGCGACCGGCCAGTAGGCGGCACGCTGTTCGGCGTTCTCCTCGATGGAGCCCACGTGACCTCTTTCTCGTCGCGGCAACGCGGATCAGTTTACGCTGCCGCGACTGGGCGAACGCCGCCCGCGGGCGTCGGTGCCGACGAGGGCACGGGTCAGGCGGGCGCCATGTCCTGGAAGCGCGAGAAGTGTCCCTGGAAGGCGACGGTCACCGTGCGGGTGGGGCCGTTGCGGTGCTTGGCGACGATGAGGTCGGCCTCGCCGGCGCGCGGGTTGTCCTTCTCGTAGGCGCTCTCGCGGTGCAGCAGGATCACCATGTCGGCGTCCTGCTCCAGCGAACCCGACTCGCGCAGGTCCGAGAGGGCAGGCATCTTGTCGGAGCGCTGCTCCGGGCCACGGTTGAGCTGGGAGAGGGCGATGACCGGCACCTGGAGCTCCTTGGCGAGCAGCTTGAGCGCACGCGAGAACTCGCTGACCTCCTGCTGGCGCGACTCGACGCGCTTGCCCGAGGTCATGAGCTGCAGGTAGTCGATGATCACCATCTTGAGCCCGACCTTCTGCTTGAGCCTGCGGCACTTGGCGCGGATCTCGACCAGGGTCATGTTGGGGCTGTCGTCGATGTAGAGCGGCGCGTCGTTGATGCGCCCCCGAGTCGCGGCGATGGTGGTCCAGTCGCGATTCTCGACGGTGCCCTTACGCATGTTCTGCAGCGGGATGGATGCCTCGGCCGACATGAGCCGCATCGCGATCTCGCTGCGCCCCATCTCCAGCGAGAAGAAGATGGACGGCTGGTCGTACTTGATGGATGCCGCGCGCGCGAAGTCCAGCGCCAGCGTCGACTTACCCAGCGCGGGCCGCGCCGCGATGATGATCAGCTGGCCGGGGTGCA
>JAODAU010000250.1 GCA_025463615.1 Microbacteriaceae bacterium
CTGGGCGGGTCGCAAGCCAAGGCTGTGGCGCTCGGTCATCGACGAGTTGCAGTTCGCGGAGCGGCTCACCGCCGGCAACAGCACCCTCACACTGACGATGTGCGTCAACTACGGCGGCCGCACGGAAATTCAGGATTCCGTGCGCGCCATCGCCGAAGAGGTGGCCGCGGGGCGGCTCAAACCCTCGGGAATCTCGGAGAAGACCATCCAGAAGCATCTCTACACTCCTGAACTTCCCGACGTCGACCTGTTCGTTCGCAGCTCGGGCGAGCAGCGCACCAGCAACTTCATGCTCTGGCAGAGTGCCTACGCCGAGATGGTGTTCCTCGAGACGCTCTGGCCCGACTTCAGCCGCGTCCAGCTCTGGGAGGCGATCTCCCTCTACGCAGCGCGCAACCGCCGGTTCGGTGGGGCCATCGACGCCCCGACCGCCTGACCACGCCCTACGCTGGAGTCGTGAACGACGAGCGCCCCATCCGCACCGGCATCATCGGCTTCGGCCTCTCCGGGCGGATCTTCCATGCCCCCTTCATCGCTGCGGACCCCGCCTTCACGCTGGAGGTGGTATCCACGTCGAACCCGGCGCGCGCCGGTGAGGCGCGGTCGCTGTATCCGGGTACCGAGATCGTTTCGAGCCCCGAGGAGCTGCTGGCGCGCGGGCTCGATCTCGTCGTGCTCGCATCGCCGCCGGCGGTGCACGCCGAGCAGGGCGTCGCCGCCTTCGAGTCGGGTTCCGCGGTCGTCGTGGACAAGCCGTTCGCGGCATCCACCGCGGAGGCGCTGCGGCTGATCCAGGCGTCCGAGGTCTCCGGGTTGCCGCTCGCCGTGTACCAGAATCGGCGATTCGACGGCGACTTCCGCACGGTTTCGCGACTCGTCGCGTCGGGAGCGTTGGGCACCGTGCACCGCTTCGAGTCGACGTTCGAGCGCTGGTCGCCCGCCCTGCGCGACCGCTGGCAGGACACCACGCCGACCTCGGAGGGGGCCGGCATCGCCTACGACCTCGGCAGCCACCTGGTCGACCAGGCGCTCGCCCTCTTCGGCCCGGCGACGCTGGTGGATGCCGAGCTCTCGATCCTGCGCGACGGCGGCGTGAGCGACGACGAGGCCTTCCTCTCGCTGCTGCACGACAGCGGTGTGCGCTCGCACATCACGCTGAGTCGGTACGCCGGCCAGAACGCGCCGCGGTTCCGGGTGCTCGGGTCGGAGGCGGCGTACACGGTGTACGGCCTCGATCCGCAGGAGCCGGCGCTGATGGCCGGCGGCGTCCCCACGGACGCGGGATTCGGCGAGACGCCCGAGAAGGACTGGGGCCTCATCGGCCTCCCCGGCGCGCTGGCCCCGGTGCGCACCGAGCGCGGGGAGTACGCGGCGTTCTATGCCGCGGTCGCATCCGCCATTCGGACGGGCTCCGAGGTGCCGGTTCGGCCTCGTGACGCGCTCGCGACGCTCGAAATCCTCGAAAAGGCTCACGAGATCGCAGGATTCTAGCGCGGGCACATCTTGCCCGGAGGAGCGCTCTGGATGACGCTGGAGGGATGACGCCAGAACTCGCCGCCGCCATCGACCAGTACGAGGCCCCGCGCGGTTTCCTCGCCGTCGCCTCCATCGGGCTCCCCACCCGGGAGACCGTCGAGGCGCAGAAGGCCGACCTCGACCTCTGGTCGGCCGCGCGCCGCGACCCGATGGACTACGACGCGATCATCGAGCGCACCCGCGGGCACTACGCGCGCCTCGTCGGGGTCGGTGCCGACCGCGTCGCCACCGGCTCGCAGACCTCCGTGATCACCAGTCTCCTCGCCGCCGCCGTTCCCGACGGCGCGGAGGTGCTCTGCGTGGACGGCGACTTCTCGTCGATCGTGTTCCCGTTCCTGCAGCGCGGCCTCCCGGTGCGATCGGTGCCGCTCGCGGCCCTCGCCGAGGCGATCGGGGACTCCACGTGGCTGGTCGTGTTCTCGCACGTGCAGTCGGCGACGGGGGAGGTGGCGGATGTCCGCGGCATCCTCGAGGCAGCCTCCCGCCACGGCGCGTACACCTTCTGCGATGTCACGCAGTCGGCCGGGGTGCACCCGGTCGACGCCTCCCTGTTCGACGCGACCGCCTGCCACACCTACAAGTGGCTGTGCTCGCCTCGCGGGGTCGCGTTCCTCACGCTGTCGGAGCGGTTCCAGCGGGAGCTCAGGCCGCTGCAGGCCGGGTGGTACGCCGGCGACGACGTCTGGCAGTCCTGCTACGGTCCGGCGATGCACCTCGCGGCCGACGCCCGGGCGTTCGACGTGTCGCCCGCGTGGCCGGCCTGGGTCGGCGCGGAGCCGGCCATCCGGATGTTCGCGGGCCTCGACATCGCGGAGGTGTGGGCGCGCACGAGCGGGCTCGGCGACGCGCTGTGCGACGCCCTCGGCATCCCGCAACAGCACCAGGCGATCGTGACGTGGGCCGACCCGGATCGCACGGACCTCGGCAAACTCGCGGCCGCGGGCATCAAGGCCTCCGGCCGCGCGGGCCGGATGCGCGCGTCGTTCCACCTCTGGAACGACGAGAGCGACGTGGAATCGGTGATTCGCGCGCTTCGGTAGGCTTGAGGTCTTCGACCGCACCCTTGGAGTTCTCCGTGGCCAACGCCTCCCCGCTCGACCCCGTGATCAACCTCGCGAAGCGCCGTGGCTTCGTCTTCCAGTCGGGCGAGATCTACGGCGGATCGCGCTCGGCCTGGGACTACGGGCCGCTCGGCACCGCGCTCAAGGAGAACATCAAGCGCCAGTGGTGGCAGTTCATGGTGCAGGGCCGCGACGACATCGTCGGCATCGACTCCGCCGTCATCCTGCCGCGCCAGGTCTGGGAGGCGTCGGGGCACGTCGAGGTCTTCAGCGACCCGCTCGTGGAGTCGCTGCACACGCACAAGCGCTACCGGGCCGATCACCTGCTGGAGCAGTACGAGGAGAAGCACGGCCACCCGCCGGTGAACGGGCTGGCCGACATCCGCGACCCCGACACCGGGCAGCCGGGCGCCTGGACCGAGCCGCAGAACTTCTCGGGACTGCTGAAGACGTTCCTCGGCCCCGTGGACAACGAGGAGGGCCTGCACTACCTGCGGCCCGAGACCGCACAGGGCATCTTCGTCAACTTCGCGAACGTGCTGGGCGCCGCTCGCATGAAACCGCCGTTCGGCATCGCCCAGATCGGCAAGAGCTTCCGCAACGAGATCACCCCCGGGAACTTCATCTTCCGCACGCG
>JAODAU010000263.1 GCA_025463615.1 Microbacteriaceae bacterium
AAGCCGATGGTGTTGTAGCCCCAGTAGTTGCGCAGGCCCTTGTCGAGCAGGGTGGAATCCTGCACGAACTGGTGCACGGGCATGAGCTCGATGGCGGTCACGCCGAGTTTCTGCAGGTGCTCGATGATCGACGGGTGCGTGAGCCCGGCATAGGTGCCGCGCTGCGCCTCCGGCACCTCCGGGTGCAGCTCGGTGAGGCCCTTCACGTGCGCCTCGTAGATCACGGTGTCGTTGTAGGGGATCTTCGGATGCCGGTCCCCGGCCCAGTCGAAGAACGGGTTGATCACCACGCCGTGCATCATGTGCTTCGCGGAGTCGTCGTTGTTCTCGCTCAGCGGGTCGCCGAAGTTGTAGGAGAACAGCGACGGGTCCCAGTCGATGTCACCGCAGGTGGCCTTGGCGTAGGGGTCCAGCAGGAGCTTGGCGGGGTTGGCGCGCAGGCCGGTCTTGGGGTCGTAGTCGCCCGTGACGCGGTATCCGTAGCGCTGGCCCGGCTGCACCTGCGGGAGGTACGCGTGCCAGACGTAGGCGTCGACCTCGACGAGCTGCACGCGCTCCTCGACACCGTCGTCGTCGAACAGGCAGAGCTCGACCTTCTGCGCGACCTCGCTGTAGAGCGCGAAGTTGGTGCCGCTTCCGTCGAAGGTCGCACCCAGCGGGTACGGCGATCCTGGCCAGGTTTCCATGGTTCTCCCTCGGTGGTTCAGATGCCACCGTAGCCCGCCCATCGGATCGGCGCTCAACCGCGCCGCGACCCTTGACTTTCGGTTGGGATTCCCCCTCAGCGGAGCTGCGGAACCACCTCGCGCGCCAGGAAGTCGAGGTGGTCGAGGTCTGACATGTCCAGAAGCTGCAGGTACACCCGCTCCGCGCCGGACTCGCGCAGCGCGCCCAGCCGGTCGACGATCTGGGCCGCGGTGCCGTAGAGGTTCGATCCGGCATCCACCCCGTCCCGGCCGGCCGCGGCGGCGCGGCGGGCGGCCTCGGCCTCGGTCGCCCCGGCGAAGGTCGTGTACGCCACGGAGTAGGTGAGCTCGCGGGGATCGCGCCCGATCTCTTCCGCCGCCTCCCGCACCGCCTGGAAATGCGCACCGACCGTATCGAATTGGCGGAAGCCGATGTTGAACTCCGTGGCGTAGCGGGCCGCGAGGGCGGGCGTGCGTTTCGGGCCGCCGCCGCCGACGATCACCGGCACGCGGGCCTGCACCGGTTTCGGCAGCGCGGGGGAGTCCTCGAGGCGGTAGCTCTCGCCCTCGAAGCTGAACGTCTCGCCGGGCGGGGTGGCCCACAGGCCGGTGACGATCGCGAGCTGCTCCTCGAGCAGGCCGAAGCGCTTCTCCGGGAACGGGATGCCGTACGCCTGGTGCTCGCGCTCGAACCAGCCCGTTCCGAGGCCGAGCTCCGCGCGTCCGCCCGACATGTGGTCCACCTGCGCGACCTGGATCGCGAGGATGCCCGGCAGCCGGTAGGTGACCGAGGAGACCAGCGTGCCGAGGCGGATCGTCGAGGTCTCGCGTGCCAGGCCGGCGAGGGTGGTCCAGGCATCCGTCGGCCCGGGAAGGCCGTCGCCCGGGCCCGAGGTCAGGTAGTGGTCGCTGCGGAAGAAGCCCGAGAAGCCGAGCTGCTCGGCGGCCTGGGCCACGGCGAGCTGGTCGAGGTAGGTGGCGCCCAGCTGCGGTTCGACGAAGATGCGGAAGTCCATGCCAGCAGCCTACAAAGCGCGCCACGGCCTATAGTGGGAGGCGAACACGGGAGTCCGGTGAGCCGGGCTGAGAGGAAGCTTCTCCAAGCTTCGACCGTCGAACCTGATCTGGATCATGCCAGCGCAGGGAGACTCATCTCTCCGGGTTCCGGCATCCGCCGGGGCCTTCACCCGTGCCCTCTTTCACCGAAAGGGCACGACAGTGCAGAAGAAATCCATCAGTTACCGTTGGCGCGTCGTCGACATCGTCGTGGCGGCCGTTCTCGGGGTCGCCGGTGCGCTCATCTACTTCGCGTGGAACAACCTCTATGGGCCTGTGACCAAGCCGCTCGCGGTGGCGTTGCCGGGTTCCGAGGCGGTCTTGTACGGCGTGTGGCTGTTCGCCGGGGTGCTCGGCGGCATCGTCATCCGCAAGCCGGGCGCGGCGCTCTTCACCGAGCTGGTCGCCGCGATCGTCTCGGCGCTGCTGAGCGCCCCCTGGGGTTGGCTCACCCTGGAGTCCGGGCTTGTGCAGGGACTCGGCGCCGAGATCGTGTTCGCGATCTTCCTCTACCGCAACTGGAGCCTCGTGGTCACGATGCTGGCGGGGGCGCTCTCGGGCCTCGCGATGGCGGTCAACGACATCACCATCTACTACCGCGGCTACGCACCCAGCTACTGGATCGCCTACGGCGTCGGCGGCGTCATCTCCGGCGCGGTGATCGCGGGTCTCGGCTCGTGGCTGATCCTGCGGGGGCTGGCGAAGACGGGCGTGCTCAGCAGGTTCTCGTCGGGACGAGCGCGCACCGCATGACGCTCATCGAGGCGCGCGGCTGGGGCTGGCGCCACGCCGGTCGCAGCTCGTGGGCCGTGCGCGGGCTCGACCTTCGGATCGACGCCGGGGAGCGCGTGCTGCTTCTCGGCGCGTCCGGCGCGGGCAAGTCCACGCTGCTGCAGGCGCTCGCCGGGGTGCTCGGCGGGGAGGACGACGGCGAGAGCGAGGGCGAGCTGCTCATCGACGGCGCGCCCGCGACGCCCGGTCGCGCCGGCCTGCTGCTGCAGGACCCCGACTCGCAGGTGATCCTCGAGCGGGTGGGCGACGACGTGGCCTTCGGCTGCGAGAACCTCGGCGTGCGGCGCGACGAGATCTGGCCGCGCGTGCGGCGGGCGCTCGACGCGGTGGGCCTCGACCTGCCGCTCGACCACCCGACGTCGCGGCTCTCCGGCGGGCAGAAGCAGCGCCTGGCGCTCGCCGGGGTGCTCGCCATGCGCCCGCAACTTCTGCTGCTCGACGAGCCGACCGCCAACCTCGACCCCGACGGCGTCGGCGAGGTGCGGGACGCCGTGGGCCGCGTGCTCGACGACACCACCGCCACGCTGGTGATCGTCGAGCATCGCGTGGACGCCTGGTGGCGAGCCGTGGACCGGGTGGTGGTGCTGGAGCCCGGCGGTGGCGTGCGCGCGGACGGCACGGCAGCCGGGGTGCTCGCACGGGAGGGCGCCGCGCTCGCGGCATCCGGGGTCTGGGTGCCGGGGTTCGCGCCCGCTGTTGCCGCCCGAACAAGCATGCCCGGCGCACTGCTGCTGCACACCGAGAACCTTGGGATCGGGCGGCGCCGCGAGCTGCTGCGCGACGACCTCGACGTGCGAATCGCCGCCGGAACCTGCCTCGGCATCACCGGCCCGAACGGCGCGGGCAAGTCGACGCTGGGCCTCACGATCGGAGGGCTCATCCCTCCGGTGGCGGGCGCCGTCGTGGCGGACGCGCTGGACCGCGGGGCCGGTCGCGACCCGCTGAAGTGGCGGTCGCGAGAACTCGTGACCCGCATCGGCACGGTGTTCCAGGATCCGGAGCACCAGTTCGTCGCCGGCACCGTGCTCGATGAGCTGCGCGTCGGCGCGAAAGCGATCGGCCGCCCCGACGACGCGCGCATCGAGGAACTGCTCGCGAGGCTGCGCC
>JAODAU010000281.1 GCA_025463615.1 Microbacteriaceae bacterium
GAGCCGAACAGCTCGGCGCCGTGGTCGAAGTCGTCGATGAGGAAGCCGGCGGTCAGGTAGATCGGCGTCACGCGCGGCTTGGCGTCGATCGTGCGCTCGCCCGCGTGCAGCTGCCGGGTGGCGAAGCCCTTGCCCGGTTCGGAGGGAGTCAGCGTCATAGTGGCCCCTTCCCGCTCGCTGATCGTCTGATCAGAGTGCCATGCGCCGCTGGGCCGCGGCTGCGCGGGCTTCACATTTCGTCACGCGGGAACGCCCGGCAGCAGGTTCTCGAAGACGTCGGCGATGGGCGCCATGAGGTCGGCCTCGGTGGCGGAGGTGAGCGGTTCCAGCCCCGTCGATGACCGCAGCAGCACGATCCCGAGGGCCACGGACAGGCCGACCTGGGCGCGCAGGATGAGGTGGTGGGTCGACGCGTCATCCTCGCGCCAGCCGGCCGCGGCGGCAAGGCTCCTCGCGAAGCTCTCGAGCGTGGTGCGGCGGATGAGGTCGGCCCGCTCGTCGCCGGACGTGCGCAGCAGGAGCAGCAGCTGCAGCGACTGGCCGCCGGTGGGGGCCGCGACGGCGTGGCGCACCATCGTCTGCACGATGCGCTCCATGGTCGACTCGCCCTCGGGCCGCGCGAGGTTCTCGGCCGCCTCGGTGAGGCACGCCTCGAACAGACCCTCCTTGGAGTCGAAGTAGCGGCTGATGAGCGCGACGTTGACGCCGGCATCCGCCGCGATCTCGCGCACGGTGGTCGACGAGTAGCCGTCCCGGGCGAAGCGCAGGCGGGCCGCGTGCAGCAGGGACTGGCGGGTGGACACCGAATCGCGAGTGGTCATGCGCGCCTTTCGTTCGCCGTCACGTTACAGGGTGGAAATGTGGTTGTAAACAAACGCTGACTTAGGGTATTAGGCTCTCTAAGTCAGCATCCGTTTACATCGATTCCGGAGAGTCATGTCACGCACGATCGAAGAGCCGACCACCGGCTCCGTCCCCGCCATCGCGGGGCGCGCCCGCAGCACCACGGCGCTCATCATCTTCCTGTCGCTCGGCGGCCTCTCGTTCGCCGTGCTGCAGTCGCTGGTGGCGCCGGCCCTCTCGACCATCGAGAAGGACCTCAACGTGTCCACCAGCGACGTGAGCTGGATCCTGACGGCCTACCTGCTCTCGGCGTCGGTGCTCACCCCGATCTTCGGCAAGCTCGGCGACATGCTGGGCAAGCGCCGCATCCTGATCGTCGTGCTCTCGCTGCTCTTCGTGGGCACGCTGCTCGCGGCGCTCGCGCCCAACCTCATCGTGCTGATCGTGGCCCGCGCGCTGCAGGGCGCCGCGGGTGCGGTGCTGCCGCTCTCGATCGGCATCGTGCGCGACGAGCTGCCGAGGGATCGGGTCAGCGTGACGATCGGGCTCCTCTCCGCGATCTTCGGAATCGGCGCCGGCGTGGGCATCGTGGCCGCCGGCCCGATCGTGCAGAACCTCGACTGGCACTGGCTGTTCTGGTTCCCGCTCGTGCTCATCGTGATCGCGCTGCTCGGTGCGATCTTCGGCATGAAGGAGTCGCCCGTGCGCACGCCCGGGCGCCTCGACCTGATCGGCACCGCGGTGCTCGCGGTCTCGCTCGTCTCGATCCTGCTCGCGATCAGCGAGGGCGAGACCTGGGGCTGGGGGTCGAAGAAGACGATCGGCCTGCTCATCCTCGGCGCCGTCGCGCTGGTCGCGTTCGTGCTGGTGGAGCTGCGCGTGAAGTCGCCGCTCATCGACGTGCGGCTGTTCCGCATCCGCGGGGTCTGGACGGCGCACGTCGTCGCGCTGATCTTCGGCTTCGCGATGTTCGGCACCTTCGTGCTGGTGCCCACCCTGCTGCAGCTGCCCGCCATCACCGGCTACGGGTTCGGCAAGACCGCCTCCGAGGCCGGGCTGTTTCTGCTGCCGACGGTGCTCGCCATGATCGTGCTCGGGCCGGTCGCGGGCCTGCTCGTGCGCAGGGTCGGGCCGAAGCCGCCGATGTTCCTCGGCGCCATCCTCGTGACGGCCGCGTTCGTACTGCCGGCGATCGCGCACGGCGAGACGTGGCAGGTTCTGCTCTCCGGCATCCTCACCGGCGCCGGCATCGGCCTGGCGCTCGCCTCGACGTCGAACGCGATCATCGAGTCGGTGCCCGCCACCCAGACCGGCGAGGCGATCAGCGCGAACACCATCGCGCGAACCATCGGCAGCAGCATCGGCACCGCGGTGATCGCGGCGATCATCACGTCGAACAGCTCGCCGCAGGGCCTGCCCTCCGACGACGCCTTCACCATCGGCTTCTGGGTCTGCGCCGGCGTGGCCGTGCTCGCCATCCTCGGAGCGCTCGTCGCCCCGTCGATGCGCAAGCGCCGCGAGCAGGCGCTCGCCCTCGGCATCGACGACTTCCCGGACGACGCGGCGTAGCCCCGCGCCCGTCTGTCACTACCGCGCTGCCGTTTGTTGCCGTCGCTGCCGTTCAAACGGGAGCGACGGCAACAAACCGGCGCGCGATCGCGGCTACGGTGCCGTGCGCGCCTAGGTCGCGATGGGCGCCCGGGCCGGCAGGTCGTAGCCGGCCACGCGGATGCCGCGCAGCTCACCGAACTCGCCGGCCGCGCGCCCGACGCGCTCCCCCGGCTCCTCGAAGCCCGGGCGGATGCCGAACAGCCCCGCGATGACCGCCTCGGTCACGCCGACGGCCGCGGTGCTCTCGCGGTTGGAGATGCCCCGCTCCGCGACGCGGTACCTCCCGCCGCCGATCGCCTCGACCGCCTGGCCCCAGAGCGCGCCGGAGGTGCTGCGGTGCAGGCGTGAGAGGAACGCGGCCGCGAGGTCGGGGCGGCCGAGCACGCTCAGCGCGTAGCTCGTCGACCCGGGCCAGCCGGCGAACGCGCCCGCCGCGCCGTGGTCGGGGCGGTCGGAGAAGGGGGCGACCGGGTCGTCGGGCGAGAGCGCGTGCATCCAGTCGCCGTCGATCAGGTGGGTGGTGACGAAGTCGATCATCTCGGCGCGGATCTCGGGCGACAGGTCTTCCGCCATGTCGGCGGCGACCAACTCGAAGTCGAGGCAGTGGCCGATCACGTCGTCGCCGTCGGGGTGCGAGATGCGCCAGCGGCCGGCGCCGGCGTACTGGCCGAGCACCGCGGCGGCCAGCGCGGATGCGTCGTGCTCGGCGTCATCCGCGCCGGCCTCGTCACCGCGCCGCCGCAGCAGCACGGCCAGGTCGCGCAGCATGCCCACGTAGCCGGCGTTGAACGAGACGACGGCGTCGCGGTAGTTCGGCACGCACTCGAGCAGTTCCCACGGGTCGTCGCCGAGGTCGACGAGCACGCCTGCGCCGAACGCGGACCGCTGCGAACGCGGCCGGGACGCGAGCGAGCGCAGGTGGTCGAGCACCGTCATCCGCCCGGCGACCTCGTCGAGCAGCGCCGCGTCGCCGGTGACGCCGACGTACGCCTTGACCGTGGTGAACAGCGCGTGGTCGTTCGCCGCATAGTGGTTGCCCACGGGCAGCAGGTTGCGCGTGTCGAACGAGTGCGAACGGTCGTAGGGCTGCGCGAGCGCGGCGAGGATCCACGCGCGCATCCCCGAGGGCTCCAGCATGGCGGCCGTGCGCGCCCACTCCGAGATGTCCCAGTAGAACGTGACCGTCGGCCCGAGCCGCGGGCCGCCGGTGAGGAACACGGGCCCCAGTTCGCTGACGCCGGTGTTGCGCATGTAGAGCGCGAGCAGGGCGCCGAGGTAGTACGTGCGCGCGAGCCCGGCATCCTCGGTGTCGAGCACCGGCAGGTAGCCCGAGTGGTCGGGGTTGCCGGGCACGAAGGCGTTGCGCCAGAGCGAACGCCAGCGGTCGGCCACGGCAGCGAACGACGCGGGGAACGCGGATGCCAGCGCCGCCGCATCGCGAACGACCGAGTCATCCGTGCCGATCGCCAACGCCCACGCCACCTCGCGCGACTCCCCCGGCGCGAGCGCGAACGCCCAGTCGGCGAACGCGCGCGACCCTTCCGTGCGAATGACGTCCGGCGCCGTCGCGAACGCGTAGGCGCTGTGCGCGGGCGAACGCGAGTCGCGAACGAGCACGCCGCCCTCGACGGCGGACGCCGTCCACCGCTGGCCGCCCCACCACGGCGCGGTCCCCGCGACCTCGACCCCGTCGACCTCGAGCACGGCCCGCTCCCCCACGGTGACCGCGAACCGGTGCGTGCCGTCCAGTAGCACCCTGGAGTGGACGCGTTCGCCGCCGATCGCGAGCCACGGGGCGCCCTCCTCTAGGCCGAGCTGCAGCGAGTCGGGATGGTTGCCGTGGGTGAGCAGCACGCCGCTCATGCCCGCCTCGACCGTGACGTCGAAGCAGAGGCGCGAGCCGTCGCGCAGCGGCACCGCCTCGAGCCGCACCTCGGAGTCGCGCGCGGTGAGCGCGAACGTGCCCTCGATCACGCGGTGATCGACCTCGATGCCGCGAACGGTGGCGAACGCCGAGTCCTCGCGAACGCGCTGCGAATCGGGTGCCGTGTGGTCGGGCAGCGCGGAGTCCATGAGCATCGGCTCGTCATCCTCATCGCGCTGGATACCGGGCACCCGCGGCCGCCCGAGCCGCAGCGGCCGCGCGTCGTGCGGCAGCAGCTGCACCTGGCGCGGCTCGTCGGCGAGGGCCTCCGCCCGCAGCCGCTCGGTCGCGTAGAAGTCGTGGTGATGGCCGGCGTTCCACGGCGTGCCGTACAGCCAGCCCCAGTCCACCTCGGAGTGCGCGAAGGGGGCGAGCAGCTCCTGCCGCAGAGTGACGGCGGCCGCGGCATCAGTCTCGTTGGTCACGGTGACGCGCCAGAGGATCTCGTTGCCCTCGAACACCATTCGCGTGTCCGTGTGCACGCGCACGCCGTCGGCGAGGGCGACGCGCTCGACGCCCCACGGCGCCCAGCGGAACTCGGATGCCGCGAGCACCCGCCCCCCGACCCGCAGCGCCCCCGTGTGGTATCCGCCGCTGAACGGCGGGATCGCCACCCAGGAGAGCGAGGTCAGGTCGCCGTTCACGTGCGCCTGCCCCCACTGGTTGCGCAGCGAATGCAGGTGCACGAGGTCGTGCCTCGTCAGCCACTCGCCGGCCAGGTCGTCGAGTGGTGGTGGCGTGGCGCTCACTTCGACGCGCCCGACATGAGGCCGTGGATGAACTCGCGCTGGCTCACCAGGTAGCCGACCACGGGGATGATCGCGGCGAGCAGCATGATTGCGAACAGTTGCGCGTAGTCGGCCGAGTAGCCGCCGAGGGCCACGTAGATGCCGGTCGTGATCGTCTGCCCCTGCAGCGGCCCGAGGATGAACAGCGGGTTGAGGAAGTCGTTCCACACCCACAGGCCGAGGAAGATGCCGACGGTCGCGGTCGCGGGGCGCACCAGCGGCAGCACGATCGTCCACCAGATGCGCAGGTCGGACGCGCCATCCACCCGCGCCGCCTCGATCACCTCGCGCGGAACGCTGCGCAGGAAGCCCACGTAGACGAACACGGCGAACGACAGGTACCCGCCGCCCACGTTCGCGAGGATCAGGCCCGGGTACGAGTTGGCGAGCCCGATCGCCTGCAGCAGCTGCACGATCGGCAGCAGCACCACCTGCGGCGGCACCATCAGGCCGAGCGCGAAGATCGCGAGCAGCACGCCCTTGATGGCGGGCCGGCGCTCCGAGATCCAGAAGCTCAGCGCCGACGACAGCGGGATCAGGATGCCGACGCTCAGCGCCGTGACCAGCACCGAGTTGCCCAGGCCGCCCTCGATGAGCCGATCCGGCCGGGAGAGTGCCGTGAGGATGTTGTCGAACGTGAACGGGATCGGCAGCGCCAGCGGGTTCGCCAGGATCTGCGACTGCGTCTTGAACGCGCTCGAGAGGGCGATGTAGATGGGCAGCACGAACGCGAGCGTGACGAGCCAGGCGAGCACGGCGCGACCACCGAGGCGGAGCACGCGGCCCCGGGATGAGTACCTCACAGCTGTGCCTCCCGGCGACGGAGCAGGGCGGTGACGCCGTAGGCGACAACGGCGGTGGCGATGAGCAGGAAGATGGCGATCGCCGACGAGTAGCCGAACCGGTTCACGGTGAACGCCTGGTAGATGAGGTAGAACGCGGTCGAGCGCGTCGACTCGGCGGGGCCGCCGCCGGTGAGCACCGCGATCACGTCGTAGAGCTTGAACGTGGTGATGAGGCAGAGCACCACGCTGATCGTCATGCCGGGCGCGATCATCGGGAAGGTCACGTTGCGGAAACGGCCGAACGCCGTGGCCCCGTCCATGCGCGCCGCCTCGTACAGCTCGGCGGGCACGGACTGCAGGGATGCGGTGTAGACGACGGTGGCGAAGGCGATCGTCATCCAGCTCACCACCGCGCAGATCGAGAGGGTGGCGAGTTGCGGGGTGCCGAGCCAGGAGACCGGCTGGCTGATGATGTGCAGGTCGGTGAGCGCGGAGTTGAGCAGGCCGTCCTGGGTGAGGATGCTGCGCCAGATGAACGCGACGATGACCCCCGACAGCACCTGGGGGATGAACACCAGCGTGCGCATGACCCGGTAGTTGGGCGTCGACTTGTTGAGCAGCATCGCGAACAGCAGGCCGACCGCGTTCGCCACGACGGTGACGACCACCACGACCACGAGGGTGAAGCCGAGGCTGGCGAGCAGCCGCTGGTCGGTGAACAGCTCCGCGTAGTTGTCGAAGCCGACGAACGAACTGGTCGGCTGCAGCGGGTTCTTGTCGGTGAAGCTGGTGATCACGCTCTGGATGATCGGATAGATGAGGAATGCGGCGTAGAGCACGATCGCGACGAGGGCGATGGGCGCCAGCCCGAGAATGCGGCGTCGGGAGCGTGTGCTCATCGGCGGTCCTTCCGTGTGGTGCGGGTGGTGTGGTGCCGCGGGAGCCTCGGCCCCCGCGGCACCAT
>JAODAU010000287.1 GCA_025463615.1 Microbacteriaceae bacterium
GTCAGGTCCTCGGTCTGGACGCCCGCATACGCGTAGCCGACCTTCCGGCCGGCGAGCAGCTCGCGCAGCGAACGCCGCGCGGCGTCGATCGGGACGGCGAAGCCGATCCCCGCAGGCCCGCCCGCGTCGCTGCGGATCTGCGCGTTGATCCCGATCACGCGGCCGGAGGCGTCGAGAAGCGGCCCGCCGGAGCTCCCGTGCGCGATCGGCGCGTCGATCTGGATCGCGTCGATCAGCTGGAAATGCGGTGCCGTGAGGGCGGCGATCGAGCGGCCGACTGCCGAGACGACGCCCACCGCGAGCGAGTCCTCGTTGCCGAGCGGGCTGCCGATCGCCGCAACCGGCTCGCCGACGACCACCCCGGCGGACCGGCCGAGCGGCAGCGGTGCGAGGCGATGCAGCGACGGCGCGACCCGGATGACCCCGACGTCGTCGAAGACGTCCCAGCCGACGACGGTCGCCGGAACCCGGTCGTGGTCGGAGAACTCGACGTACACGCGGGCGGCGGGCTTCACCGAGGCCCCGGCCGCCGTCTCGCCCGCGTTCGTGATCACGTGCGCGTTCGTGAGGATCGTCCCGTCGTTCGCGACGACGAAGCCGGAGCCCTGCGCGCCCTGGCCGCCTGTGTAGGTGAACACGGTGACGACGCCCGGCGAGCGCTCCGCGAAGATCCGGGCCGGGGCGAAGCCCGCAGAGCCGGCAAGCGGCGGCGGGACGGTCACCGGGGCGGCGGCGGTCGGCGGGCCGGCCGGCGCCCCGACGACCACGGTCGTCGAGCTGCCACCGAGCACATCGGTGGCCCGGCCGACGGCGAGGACCGCACCCGCGCCTGCGGCCGCGCAGAGAACCGCGATCAGGGCGACGCGCACCGCGGCCACTGTACCCGCGCGGCCACGCGCGTTTTCCCGTGGAAACGGCCGGGTGCCGTGCCTGCGCGTCGGACCGGCGTCCTACACTAGACCCGCCGTGGCAGCCGTCCCGCCTGCGCCGGAGCGGCGCCGCCCGCGTCGTGGGTCCCTCGAGCGGCCCGTGAACGGCCGCCTCTACCGCGGGACGTGGCTCTTCGTCGGCCTGCCCCTGCTCGTGCTCGCCTTCAGCGTCGGCCGCCCGGCCTCGCTCCAGCCGCCGAGCCTCCCATCCGCGTTCGACCGGGCCGCGGCCGCCGCGATCGCAAGCGACCTCGCGCAGCACTGGCCCGTGCGCGCCGCCGGAACGACCGGTGCGGCCGGCGCGGCGCGGTGGTTCGCGGACCAGCTCGCGCCGTACGGCCTGCCGGTCGTGGCGGAGCCGTTCAGCGCCACCGTGCCCGGGCAAGGCCTGGTCAGGTTCCGAAATCTCTACGTCCGCAAGGCAGGCAGCTCCGGGCGAACGATCGTCGTGATGGCACACCGCGACGACACGGGGGCCGGCCAGGGCGCAAACGACAACGCCTCGGGCACGGCAGCGCTCATCGAGCTCGCGCGCACCTATGCGGCCACCGCGGGCGCATCGCGCATCAGGGTCCCGTACACGCTGCTCTTTCTCTCCACCGACGGCGCCGGGGACGGCGCGCTCGGCGCCGCGGAGTTCGTCGCCCACTCGCCGGAGCGGCTGAACGTGATCGCCGTGATCAACCTCGACACGATCGCGGGCGAGGGGCGCCCGCGGCTCGTGCTCGCAGGCGACACTGCCCGCTCGCCGGCTGCGGGCCTCGTCGCGACGGTGCGCAGCGAGCTCGCCCGTGAGCTCGGCTTCGAGCCCAGCCGCGCGAGCACGGCACGGCAGCTCATCGATCTCGCCTTCCCGTTCAGCCTCTACGAGCAGGCGCCGTTCGTCGCCCGGGCGGTGCCCGCGGTGACGATCACGACGGGGCCGGACCGGCCGTCGTCGGGCTTCGGCGACACGCCCGCGCGGCTGAACCTCACGCGGCTCGGCCAGATCGGCCGCGCGACCCAGAACACGATCGACGCGCTCGAGCAGGGGGTCGCGCTGCCGCCCGGGCCTTCCGGCTACGTCTACCTGGGCAGCCGGATCGTCCGCGGCTGGGCCATCGAGATCGTGCTCGTCGCAATGCTCCTCCCCTTCCTGACGACGACGGTCGACCTGTTCGCACGCCTGCGGCGGCGGCGGATCCGCGTCTCCCCGGCGCTCCGCAGCTACCGGAGCAGGCTCGCGTTCTGGCTCTGGTGCGGCGGCCTCTTCGGCCTCTTCGCAGTGCTCGGCGTCTGGCCCCAGGGCGCCGCGCGGCCGCCCTCGCTCGAGCAGGTTCGTTGGCCGGCGACCGGCCTCGCGGTCCTCGGCATGCTCGCCCTCCTCGGCTGGTTCGTGACCCGCGAGCGCCTGCTGCCCCGCCGGCACGTGCACCCCGAGGAGCAGCTCGCAGGCCACGCCGCGGCGCTGCTCGCGCTCGGCGTCGTCGGGCTGCTCGTCGTTGCGACGAATCCGTACGCACTCCTCTTCCTGCTCCCGTCGCTCCACGTCTGGCTCTGGCTCCCGCAGGTGCGCGCGCGGCCGCTCCCGATCCGCCTGGCGGTCCTCCTGCTCGGCTTCTCCGGGCCTGCGATCCTCCTCTGGTCGTTCGCGAGCCGCTACGGACTGGGCCTCGACGCGCCGTGGTACATCGCCTGGCTCTACTCCCTCGGCTACGCGCCGCTCCCCGGATTCGCGATCGGGCTCGGCTGGGCTGCGGCGGCGGGCCAGCTGCTCGCGCTCGCCGGAGGCCGCTACGCGCCGTACCCGAGCGCGGTCGAGCGGCCGCCCCGGGGACCGATCAGGGAGACGATCCGCCGCCTCGTGCTCGCCCAGCGTCGCCGCCGCGCATCCGATAGCGGCCGGCACGCGTTACACGGCTGATGCGCCGCTTCGCACGATTCTTCGGGGCCCTGATGATCGGGGGCGGCGTGCTGACGCTCGCGTGGGCACTCCTCGTCTGGCAGTGGCAGGACCCGTTCACCGCGGCCTACACCCACTGGGAGCAGCGCGGCCTCGCCCAGAGCCTCGACCGGCAGTTCGCCGCCTTCCAGCCGTTCCACGTGAAAACGACCGACCTCGCCGCCGAACGACGGCAGATCGCCGGCGACGCGGCCCGCTTCCGGCGAAGCGCGAAGCCGGGCCAGGCAATCGGCCGGATCGTCATCCGCCGCGTCGGCCTGAACATGGTGCT
>JAODAU010000111.1 GCA_025463615.1 Microbacteriaceae bacterium
CCACCACGGCGATCGCCGTCGCCACCGCGAACAGCGCGACATCCAGCAGCAGCGGCAGCGCGTTGTCGTCACCGAACGGACGCACCTGCTGCCCCCACCCGATCGGCGAGAGCCACGACGGCCAGGCGCTGGTCACGTGCAGGAGGTCCTTCGAGGGCGTGCCCAGGGCATCCCCGATCGCCCGCAGGCCGAACGCGATCGCGATGGTGAACCCGGCGATCGTGTTGGCCGCGCGCGCCGTCTGCGCGAGCTGCGCCGCGATCGCCGCGATGCCGCAGAACGCGAGGCCGG
The DNA here is from genome assembly GCA_025463615.1 of Microbacteriaceae bacterium. The sequence goes on from JAODAU010000111.1 coordinate 292, forward strand.
TGCCGCCGACCGCGAGGCCGAGCAGCCACGAGCCCTGCGCGGGCAGGCCGATCGCGGTGAAGCCGAGCGCGATCAGCACGGAGAGCGCGAGGTTCGCGAGGAAGCCGAGCGTGAGCGTCGCGGCGAGCGACGAGGTGCGCCCGATCGGCGTCGACCGCAGCAGTTCGGTGCGGCCGTTCTCCTCGTCGCCGCGGCTGTGCCGCACCGTGAGGAACGTGCTCATCAGCGCCGCGCAGATCGCGATGTAGGTGAAGATCTCGAACGCGATCACCGCGCCGGATGACGCGCCGCTCGGCACCCCGCGAATGGCGAGCAGCGCGGGGTTCGCCGCCGCCAGCTGGAGCAGTCCGGCGCGGTCGTGCTCGCCCGTGAACTCCTTGAGCACGGCGCTGCCGCTGCCGACCGCGAACAGGGTGGTGCCGAGGATCCAGATGGTGAGCTGCCAGCGATCCCGCCGGGCCTGCGCCCTGAGGAGGCGCAGCATCAGTTGCTCGCTTCGGAGTAGTGGCGCAGGAAGAGCTCCTCGAGCGACGGCGGGGTCACGGTGAGGCCCTCGAGCCCGAGGGCGGCGAGGGTCGAGAGCACGGTCGGCAGCGCATCCGTGTCCACGTCGAACTGCAGGCGGTCGCCCTCGCGACGCGCGTCGTGCACGCCGGCGAGCGAGGCGACGGAGCCGACATCCGCCGCCGTCACCGCGGTGAAGCTGGTGCGCGTGAGGTGCCGCAGCTCGGTGAGCGTGCCGGTCTCGACGGTCGCGCCCGAGCGGATGATCGTGACCCGGTCGCAGAGCTCCTCGACCTCGCTCAGGATGTGGCTGGAGAGCAGCACGGTCGCGCCGTCCGCGCGCACCCGATCCACCTGGCGCCGGAACACCGACTCCATCACAGGATCGAGGCCGCTCGTGGGCTCGTCGAACACGTAGAGGTCGGCGCGGCGCGCGAACGCGGCGATGAGCGCCACCTTCTGCCGGTTGCCCTTGGAGTAGTTGCGCGACTTGACGCGCGGATCGAACTCGAAGTCGGTGATGAGCTGCGCACGAAGCTGCGGGTCGGCGCCGCCGCGCAGCGAGGTGAGCAGGTCGATGACCTCTCCCCCGCTGAGGCTGGGCCACAGGCTCACGTCTCCGGGCACGTAGGCGAGGCGGCGGTGGATGTCGACGGACCGCGTCCACGGGTCGAGCCCGAAGACGCTCGCGTCGCCGCCGCTGCGGTGGATGAGCCCGAGCAGCACGCGGATGGTGGTGGACTTCCCGGCGCCGTTCGGCCCGAGGAATCCGTGCACCTCTCCCTCCGCCACGCGCAGGTCGAGGCCGGCGAGCGCCTGGGTGCGCCCGAACTTCTTGGTGAGGCCCGAGGCCTCGATGATGTCAGTCACGAGAGGCGACGATACGCCTAATTCACCAAATTGTGAATATTAGAAATCAGCGGGTCGCGAGGTCGTCGATCCGCGCACGAACTCGGCCGTGAACTCGGCCGTCTGCGCGTCGTCCCCGGCCAGCAGGCTGAGCACGGCACGCCCCGCGGCCCGGCCCTTCTCGACCGCCGGCTGAGCCATGGTCGTGAGCACCAGCGGCGCGATCCCGTCGATGCGGATGCCGTCGAACCCCGCCACGCTGAGGTCGTCCGGCACGCGTAGCCCCAGCTGCTCCGCAGCGCGGATCACGCCCACGGCGAGCAGGTCGCTCTGCGCGATGATCGCGGTCGGCCGCGTCGCCGGGTCGCTGAGCAGCGCCAGCCCGGCGATCGTGCCCTCCTCGATGGTGCTTCCCCCGGCCACGCGGCCACCGACGCCGGGGAACACGTCGCGCACCCCGGCCATGCGCTGCAGCGCCACGAAGCTCGTGCTCGAGGCGATCGCCGCATCCGTGAGCGGTCCGCGTGCGCGCGTGACCTCGAGGTCCAGCGAGACGACGGCGACGCGGGTGTGGCCCAGGTCGGCCAGGTGGCGGGCGAGCGTGCGGGATGCCTCGCGGTTGTCCAGGTCGACGGCGACGACGCCCTCGCGGTGCGCGGCCTCGATCGCGACCACCGGGATGCCGCGGCGGCGCACCACGTCGATGCGCTCGTCGAGGCGGGTGCTGCAGCCGAGCAGCACCACCGCGTCCACCGGGGCGGCCTCCACCCCGCCGGCGGACTCGGAGGTCTCGGTGAGCAGCAGCACGCTCGCGCCGGTGGGCCCGACCTCGTCGGCCAGGCCGTCGAGCATGGCGATGTTGATCGGGTCGCGGAAGGCGTCGCGCAGCCTGTCCTCGATGACCACGCCGATGATGCCCGAGCGACCCTGCCGCAGCGACCGCGCGCGCGGGTCGGGGCCGGCGTAGCCGAGCTCGGATGCCGCGGCGAGAACCCTCTGCCGCGTGGCATCCGACACGGGGCCCGAGCCGCTGAACGCAAGCGACGCGGTGGATCGGGACACCCCGGCCCGCGCCGCGACCGCGGCGAGGTTCGCTCGCGGTGTTGCCTCGGCATCCATGAATCGATAGCCTAGTCGAACCGGTTCGATCGAATCGATTCGATCCCAGCATTCACCGAGGAAAGCGCCATGACCCAGACCACGCCCCGCACCTATCCCGGCGGCCTCACCCGGCGACAGGTCATCTCGTGGCGCAACGCCATCTTCGCCATCTTCGCCATCTGCGGCGTGGGCATGGCGAGCTGGGTCTCGCGGGTTCCGTCGGTGCGCGACGCGCTGCACGCGAGCACCTCCGAGATGGGCCTGCTGCTGTTCGGAATCGCGGTCGGCTCGATCCTCGGGCTGCTCGCGTCGAGCCACATCCTGGCGCGCATCGGCGTGCGCACCACCATCCTGCTCGCGCTCACGATCGGGCCCGTCGGGTTCGCGGTGGCGGGGTTCGGGGCATCATTCGTTCCCGTCTACGGCATCGTGTTCGCCGGCCTCGCCCTGTTCGGCGCGGCGTTCTCCATCTGCGACGTGGCCATGAACGTGCTCGGCGCGGCCAACGAGCGCGTGCTCGGCCGGGCGATCATGCCGATCTTCCACGCCTTCTTCAGCTTCGGCACGGTGCTCGGCGCCGGCCTCGGCGCGATCGCGGCCGCGGTGCACCTGGCCATCTGGATCCACATGGGGCTCATCGCCGTGATCATGGTGATCACCGTGCTCATCGCCATCCGCTACTTCCAGTCGGAGCACATCGTCGACGGCGACTCGGCCGAGACGGCCGGCGACGCACACCGGATGACCTGGCGCGACCGCCTCGGCATCTGGCGCGACCCGCGCACCATCCTCATCGGGTTGATCGTGCTGGGCATGGCGTTCACCGAGGGCTCGGCGAACGACTGGCTGGCGCTGGCATCCGTCGACGGGCACGGCGTGACCAACGCGGAGGGCGCGGCCATCTTCGGCGTCTTCGTCGCCGCGATGACGATCGGGCGACTCGCCGGCGTCAAGCTGCTCGACCGCTTCGGGCGCGTGCCCGTGCTGCGCGCCTGCGCCGCCCTCGCCGCGGTCGGCCTGCTCATCTTCATCTTCGTGCCGATCGTCTGGGTCGCCGTCATCGGCGTCGTGCTCTGGGGGCTCGGGGCATCCCTCGGCTTCCCGGTGGGCATGTCGGCCGCGGCCGACGACCCCAAGACGGCCGGCGCGCGCGTGAGCGCCGTCGCCACGATCGGCTACTTCGCGTTCCTGGTCGGCCCGCCCGTGATCGGATTCCTCGGCCAGCACTTCGGCCTGCTGCACGGCCTGCTCGTGGTGCTGGTGCTCATCATCGTCGCGGGGTTCTGCTCGGGTGCGGCCCGCAACCCGTACGCGAAGGCGGGTCAGAACGACGAGCTCGGCGAGTCCGCCGGCGAGGCGCACCTCTAACATCGCCGCGGCGGGGTCATCGCGTCGCGGCGGGGGTTACGCCGCCCGCCACGGCGCGATATCCCCGCCGCGAGCATCCGTATCCCCCGCCGCCAGCTTCGGTAGCCTCGAAGCATGAGCGACGTGAACCCCGGCTTCCTGGCCGTCGACAACACCGACCTGCGCGAGACGATCGCCGCGTTCAGCGAGAAGCCCGAGCAGCAGACCTACCTCGACGTGCTGCGCGGATGCCTCGCCGGCCAGCTTTTGCTCGACTCCACCGGCTCCGACCGCCCGGTCATCGGCCCGGACGGCAGCTTCAGCTACCCCGTCGGCGCCACCCTTCAGTTCGGCGGCGGCACCGGGCCCGACGGCACCCCCGCCCTCTTCGCCTACACCTCGCAGGAGCAGGTGGCCCGCATGCACCCCGACGACGCGGATGCCGTGCAGTCGATCGTGCAGCCCGCGGCCGGCGTGCTCTCGCTGGTCACCTCCGAGAAGTACGGCTGGCTGGTGCTGGATGCCGGCGGCCCGACCTGCGCGATTGCCGCCCGCGACGCCGAGTTCGCCCTCCGCGGCGAGCGCAACGACGCCGTCAAGGAGGCGCTCTCCCTTGACGACCCGCTGGAGCGCCAGCAGGCTGTGATCGACGCGCTCGCCGAGAACGGCCCGCTCATCCTCGCCGTCGACAGCGAGTCCGTGCCCGAGTCCGGCATCGCCGACGGCTCGCCCGTGCAGATCCGCAGCTCGCAGGCGCCCGACGGCACGCCGGTGCTGCTCGCGTTCACGTCGGGCGTGGAGGTCAGCGCCCGGAACGTGGAGGACGCGTTCGCCACGCGGCGGGTGGTCGACATCATCCGCGAGACGCTCGACGGGCCGTTCACCGGCCTGGTGATCAACCCGAACGGGCCGTGGGTCGCGCTCGGCACGGCCGAGCTCGCCGACATCCTGGGGCGCATCGAAAAGCTAGGCTGACCCGTCGACGCAGGGCCAGTTTCGTAATACGATGAGATCATGAAGCGGATCATTCGGGGCCACGAGGTCGACGAGGCGCAGGTAGACGAGTGGGTCGACGAGGCGGAGGCCGGGTATGACGTCGACGAGCTGCGCGTGCGTTGGGGCCGGGCTCCGCGTGGAAGCGCAGCCGCACAGGTCATTCCGGTGCGCCTGACGAAGGACGAGCTCGCTGCCGTCATGGCACGCGCCGACCGCGAGGGTCTGAATCGCTCCGAGGCGATCCGGGCTGCGCTCGACGCCTGGGCCCACGTCGCGTGATCGTCAGCCCAACCTTTGCGCCTCGGGTCACCCGCTAATCTGGGGAAGTGCGACTCGTTATTGCCCGGTGCTCCGTCGACTACGCCGGCCGGCTCAGCGCACACCTCCCGCTCGCCACGCGTCTGCTCCTCCTCAAGGTCGACGGGAGCGTGCTCGTGCACAGCGACTCGCTGAGCTACAAGCCGCTCAACTGGATGAGCCCGCCCGCCACCCTCACGATCACCGAGCCCGACCCGGAGCAGGCGGATGCCGGTGTCACCGAGATCTGGCGCGTCAGCCAGGCGAAGACCGCCGACCTTCTCGTGATCTCGATCCACGAGGTGTTGCACGACAGCGCGCACGAGCTCGGCGTCGATCCGGGCCTGCAGAAGGACGGCGTCGAGGCCGACCTGCAGAAGCTCCTCGCGGCCCAGATCGAGCTGCTCGGCGACGGCTTCACGCTGGTTCGGCGCGAGTACATGACCGCGATCGGGCCGGTCGACATCCTGGCGCGGGATGCCGCGGGCGCCTCCGTCGCGGTCGAGATCAAGCGCCGCGGCGACATCGACGGGGTGGAGCAGCTGACGCGGTACCTCGAGCTGATGAACCGGGATCCGCACCTCGCGCCGGTCGCCGGCGTGTTCGCGGCGCAGGAGATCAAGCCGCAGGCGCGCACGCTGGCCCAGGATCGCGGCATCCGCTGCGTCGTGCTCGACTACGACGCCATGCGCGGCCTCGACGACAGCCATTCCCGCCTGTTCTAGCCCCATTGTTCCGTTTCGGGACAGCGGGGCCGCGGCGCGCGGGCACGCTCGTCCCGAAACGGAACAATGACGCGGCGCGGATAGGCTGGGCGGACAATGAAACCCGACTGGAGCTGCGTGCTCTTCGACCTCGACGGCACGATCGTCGACTCGGCTCCCGGCATCACGGCGGCGCTGGCCTGGACGTTCGAGCGGCTCGAGCGCCCGATCCCGAGCCCGGCCGAGTTGCTGCTCTACGTGGGCCCGCCCATCCTCGACTCGTTCCGCGACCGCGCCGGGATGTCCGAGAAGGAGGCGCGGCACGCCCTCGCGACCTACCGCCCGCACTACCTCGCGACGGGCGTCTTCAACAGCAGCGTCTACCCCGGCGTGGCCGACACCATCAAGGCCGTGCACGCGGCGGGCATCCCGCTCTCCCTCGCCACCTCGAAGCCCGAGTCGCTGGCCACCGTGACGCTCGACTACTTCGGCCTCGCTAAGTACTTCAAGTTCCTCACCGGCGCCTCCGAAGACGAGAAGCGCAGCGCGAAGGCGGATGTCGTGGCCTACGCCCTCGCCCGCCTCGCGGAGTCCGGAGTGGACATCTCCCGCCCCGTGATGATCGGCGACCGCGGCTACGACGTCGAGGGCGCAGCCGCGAACAACGTGCCCACGATCTTCGTGGAGTGGGGCTACGGCTCCCCCGCCGAGCAGGCCGGCGCGATCGGTGTCGCGAAGGATGCCGGTCAGCTTCAGGCGATGCTGCTGGGGCAAGTCACGTAAGTCGGCTTCCCCGCCACGCGCTCGTACGAGTGCCCCGCCATCGGCTGGCCGCAGATCGGGCTCGGCTTGACGTGCACCTCGGGCTCCTGGTCGTAGGGGCCGAGCTGGGGCGGCCCGATGTACGGGATCAGCTTGCCGTTGAGGCGGTCCCACCAGGGGCCGCGGGATTTCTTGGTCATCATGTTTCCTTCGTGCACTAATTATACGCACACTAACTAACACTGGCTAGACTGGAAAGATGCCCGATCCCCTCGCCCTCGACCGCCAGGTCTGCTTCGCCATCGCCGTCGCGGCCCGCAGCGTGATCTCGCTCTACCGCCCTGTGCTCGCGCCCCTCGGCCTCACGCACCCTCAGTACCTCGTGATGCTCAGCCTGTGGGAGCGCAGCCCGCGATCCGCCGCCGACATCGGCCGGGCGATCTCCCTCGAACCGGCCACGCTCTCCCCGCTGCTCAAGCGACTCGAGGCGTCCGGCTACATCACCCGCGAACGCAGCGCCGTCGACGAGCGGGCGCTCGAGGTGCGGCTCACCGACGCGGGCACGGCGCTGCGCGAACGCGCGCTGGCCGTGCCAGGGCAGATAATCGAGAGGCTCGGCATGCCCGTCGCCGAGCTCGAATCCATCCGTGACTCGCTCACCACACTCATAGAGGCGGCCGCCTGAATGTCCTCCCCCACCCTCCTGCTCATCGGCGGAACCGGAACCATCAGCCACTCGGTAGCACTCCGTGCCGTGGAGCAGGGGTTCGATGTGACCCTGCTCAACCGCGGCGCGACGTCGGTGCGAGGCGAGGTCGAGGGCGCCGAGGTGCTGCAGGCTGATGTGCGCGACATCCTCTCGGTCGGCGAGGCGCTCGGCCGGCGCGAGTTCGACGTCGTGGCGGACTTCGTGGCGTTCACCCCGCAGCACGTGCAGGGCGACGTGGACTACTTCGCCGGGCGCACCGGCCAGTACGTCTTCATCTCCTCGGCGAGCGCCTACCAGAAGCCGGTCATGCGGCTGCCGATCACCGAGTCGACGCCGCTGGTGAACCCGTTCTGGCAGTACTCGCGCGACAAGATCGCCTGCGAAGACCTCCTGATGGGCGCCTACCGGGATGCCGCGTTCCCGGTCACGATCATCCGCCCCAGCCACACCTACGACGAGACCAGCCTGCCCCTCAACGGCGACTGGACCGCGATGCAGCGGATGCTGGACGGCAAGCCCGTCGTCGTGCACGGCGACGGCACCTCCCTCTGGGTGCTCACGCATGCGCGCGACTTCGCGAAGGGTTTCGTCGGCCTGCTCGGCAACCCCACGACCGTCGGCGAGGCGTTCACCATCACCTCCGACGAGGTGAACACCTGGGACACGATCACGCGCACCCTCGGTTCGGCGCTCGGCGTCGTGCCGACGATCGCGCACGTCACCTCCGACGCGCTCGCCGCCGCAGACCCGGAGCTGGGACCGGGCCACATCGGCGACCGCTCCAACTCGGTGATCTTCGACAACTCCAAGCTGCGCCACTTCGTGCCCGACTACGTGGCGACCACCACGTGGGCGCAGGGCGCACGCGAGATCGTGGAGTGGCGGCTCGCCCACCCCGAGCGCAACGTCGTCGACCTGCGCCTCGACGCCCTCTTCGACCGCCTCTCGCGCTAGCGGGCGAGGCGGTCCACCGTCGCGCCGAAGACCCGCGGCAGTCGCGTGGCGGTCGGCACGATCGCGCCCCGCAGCGGTGACGTCGCGGCACGCACGAGCCCGGCGGTGAGCACGCGGAAGTCCCGGGTCGTGGTAGTCCAGCGGCGCTCGTAGTCGAGCGGGGCATCCGCAACGATGCAGTCGACGGCGGCCTGCGCCTGCGCCAGCCCCACGCGGATGCCCTCGCCGGTGATCGCGTCCACGTACCCGGAGGCGTCGCCCACGAGCATCACCCGCCCCACCACGCGCCGGGTCGTGCGCTGGTGGAACGGCCCCGCGCCGCGCAGCGAGCTCGCGGGCTCGGCGCCCTTCACCCTGCGGGCGAGGTCCGGGATGCCGGCGAGCGTCGCCTCGAAGTCGGTGCCGGGCACCCCGAGCATCGAGATGCCCACCACACCGTCGCCCACGGGCGTGACGTACGCCTCGACAGTCGGCGTCCAGTAGATCTCGATCAGGTCGCTCTCCGGCTGCATCACGAAGTGCCGGCGCAGCCCGAAGCGCTTCCTCCCGCGCACCGGCCGCTCCACGCCCAGCGACCGCCGCACCGACGAGTGCAGCCCGTCCGCCGCGATCAGGTACCGGCCCCGGATGCCGCCCCCCGAGACCCCCGACGCATCCTGCACCACGCCCTCAACCCGCCCCACCACGGTCACCGCGCCGACCTCGCCTGCACGCGCCCGCAGCGCCTCGTGGAGCGTAGTCCGGCGCACGCCCCTGCCCGGGCTATCGGGAAAGAGGTGGTCCACCCGCCGCGTCGCCGACCGGTAGCTCACCCCGCGCAGCTCGAACCCGGCCGGGTCGACGCCGAGCCGCGCCAGCGCGGGCAGCGCCCCCGGCATCAGCCCCTCGCCGCACGCCTTGTCGATGGCGGAGGTGCGCGGCTCGATCACGGCGACCGTGAGCCCCCGCATCCGCGCCTCGATCGCCGTGGCGAGCCCGACCGGGCCGCCGCCCGCGACGATCAGGTCGACGTCGGCAGTCATGCCGTGAGCGCTCCGAGCGCCCGTCGCTCGGCCGGGATACGGAAGCCGAACAGCAGCACCGCGTTGAGCGCGGTGAACGCGATGGCCGTGATCCACGCCGTGTAGACGAGCGGCAGGGCGATGCCCTCCACGATCACGATGAGGTAGTTGGGGTGCGGGATCCAACGGTACGAGCCGCCGGTCACGCGCGGCAGGCCGGGCACCACGATCACCCGCGTGTTCCACTGGTGCCCGAGCGTGTGGATGCACCAGTAGCGCAGCCCCTGCGTCGCGAGCGCGATGGCGAGCATCGGCCAGCCCAGCCACGGGATGAACGGCCGGTCGAGCGCGAACACCTCCACCAGGCAGGCGAGCAGGAAGAGGGTGTGCAGCGTCACCATCCACGGCATCTGCCTGCGGTTGGACTCCACTCCCCCGCGCGCGAACGACCAGGCCGCGTTGCGCTTCGAGATGATCATCTCGACGATGCGTTCGGCGCCCGTCGCAAGGACCAGTACCGCGTAGAGGATCATGCCCATCGCAGCAGCACGAGCTCCGCGCTCACCCCGGGCCCGAGGGCGAAGAGCAGGCCGGTCGACCCGGGCGCGTGCTCCTCGGCGAGCTCGGTGGCGAGGATGTCGAGCACCGATACCGACGAGAGGTTGCCCACCCGCGCCAGGGACTCCCAGCTGCGGTCGAGCGCGTGCTCGGAGAGCCCGAGCGACGCGCGGAACGAGTCGAGCACCTTCGGCCCGCCGGGGTGGGCGACCCAGGTGTCGACATCCGCGATGTCGAGCCCGTTGTCGGCGAGCAGGCCCGCGGTGTCGCGCCCGAAGTTGCCCTCGATCACGTCGGAGACCTGGGCGGTGAGCACGATGCGGAAGCCGGTCTCGCTCGCGTTGAAGCCGATCACGCCCTCGGTGTCGGGGTAGAGCCGGCTGCGGGTGTCGACCACCTCCACGCCGCGGGCCTCCATGGCGGCGGCGCGGGCGTCCCCCACCATCACGACGGCGGCGGCCCCGTCGCCGAACAGGCCGGTCGCCACGAGGTTGGCGGTCGAGTCGTCGCCGGGCTGGAAGGTGAGCGAGCAGAGCTCCACGGCGAGCAGCACGGCCACGTCATCCGGATGCCCCACCAGGTAGTCGTCGACCCGCGCGATGCCGGCCGCCCCGGCCACGCACCCGAGGCCGTACATCGGCACCCGCTTCACGTCGGCGCGCAGCCCCAGCCGGGCCATCACCATCGCGTCGATGGAGGGCGCCGAGATGCCGGTCACCGAGGTGAACATGAGGTAGTCGACATCCTCGGGCTCCAGGCCGGATGCCGCCAGCGCGTCCGCGAGGGCGCGCGACGTGAGGTTCGCCGCCGCCTCGATGAACTTGCCGTTCGACTCGGTGAACGTCGTGGCATCCCGGTAGCGCTCGATCGGCATCACCAGGTGGCGGGTGTCGACCCGGCTGGCGCCGTGCAGGCGACGCAGCACAGCCTGGCGCGACGGGTCCGCCGTGAGCATGGGCGCGATCACGTCGGTGATCTGCTGCTGGCTGTAGACGTGCTCGGGCAGCGCCGGTGCGACCGCCACAATTCGTGCCATTGGCCGACGCTAACACGCGGCGCGCGAAGTGGCTCCAGATGATTCAGCGCATAGACAGGAGGGCCCGACGGGCGTAGACGACTACGCCGCGACCTGCGTGTAGTCCCGACGGTCGCGGGTGGCGAGGAACTCCTGCGGGCCGAGCGACGTGTGCCGCACACCGACCCGGGGGCGCAGCACCCGTGACCCGGTCCAGCCGGTCGTCTCCACGCGGGATCCGCCCCACTCGATGGCCGCGTCGAGGGAGGGCTCCAGGTCGGTGTCGTGGCTGGCGAGGATGACGACATCCGCCTCCCTCATCGTCACCGCGCGCACCACGGCCAGCGCCACCCGCACGTCGATGCCCTTCTCCTGAGCGACCCGCACCCCCTCCTCCCAGAAGTAGCGCAGCGTGCGGTACTCGACCACCACCCGCGGGTCCCGCGTCCACTCCGCCTTCTGTGCGAGCGAATACCGGTAGAGGTTGGGCTGCTCGTGGTTGCTCGGCTGGCCGCGGTACGCCTCCACGCGCAGCAGCTCCAGGTGCTCGGCGGGGTCGGCGGCGGGGTTCGTCATCGCCTTGACCGCGAGGCGCCGCTCGCGGGTGACGAGCACCTGCTGGGCGAACCGCAACGGGTGGATGAGGCACTCGTGCGCCGGCAGCCCGTGCGGCGCGAACGTGTCGCGCGCGGTGAGGTGGATGTTCTGGTAGTCCATGATGACGATCGCTGTTGCCATGGTTACGTAAACCTCACGGAGGAGAAAAAACCCCACCAGTCCCGGAGGACGGTGGGGAGCAATGAGAAAACTGTGCCACGGCCGCGGCGCCCGTGTCAACTCGCGGCGGCGCGGGGGAGTGCCAGCTGGGCGGTCACCAGGTCGGCGACCGCCGCCATACCCGCGAGGTCCGGGTGGTAGGGCGCACCGCCGCGCAGGGAGAGGTGGAAGCGGCGCGTCCACGGCTCGGGCGCCCAGGCGTGGTGGCCCGCGGATGCCTCGGACGCCGACACCACCTCGGCCCCCTCGCTCGCCGCGACCCGCGAGATCGTCTCGCTGAGCCGCGTCGCGAGCGCCCGGCCCCACGCGGCGGTGGCGGCGGGGAGCGGCGACGTGTCGACGCCCTCGGGCGGCAGGATGGTGAGGTAGTCGACGAAGAGGATGCGGCATCCGGGGGCGCGGGCGCGGATCTTGGCGATGATGCGGGCCGCGTTGCTCTCGAGTGTGGCGAATTTCGCGTCCGCGGCAGCGGCATCCGTGGCGGCGGCGAGGCCGCGCCTCACGAACGGCAGCCGGGCGGCGAACGCGGGGAAGCTCGAGAGGGTGAGGCCGGGCAGGTAGCCCACGTCGTTGCCGCCGGCGGTGATCGTCACGAGCCTGGTCTCGGCCGTGACCGCGTCGAGCTGCGCCGGGGTGCCGCGATCATCGGGCCCGAGGATGTGCGCGGTCGTCGCCCCCGAGAACGTCACGTCCGCGAGCGCCAGGCCCAGCCTGCCGGCGACGAGGTGCGCGTAGTTGCTCGCCGAGCGGCCAGCGGCGCGCGGGCTGTCCGCGGCGCGCGGCTTCAGGCCGGGGCCGGCGGCGAAGGAGCTGCCCATGGCGACATAGGTGTTGTGCGGCATCCGCGCCCCCGGGCTCAGTGGTTCGGCCAGGCGCGGTCGAAGTCGCGCAGGTCTTCGGTGACCTCGCGCGACTCCGCGTCGAAGAGCATGCCCACCGGGTGCTCGGCGCTGAAGCGTGGCCAGCCCGGGTCGCCCGTCTTGGCGAACGCGACCCAGGCGGAGTGCATCGCGTCGGCCAGCGCCTGCGGTGCAGGGCCGCCGAGCAGCTGGGCGCCCGCGGGGTCGTCCAGCGCGTCGAACACGAATCCCAGCTCGAGGGCGTGGCAGGCGCCGAGCTTCGCGTCGAACGCGGCGGAGCCCCAGGCGAACTCGTAGACATAGGAGCGCGGATGACTGCGCGCCAGGGCCAGCATCGGCGCCCGGTAGAACCCGTCGGTGAGGATCGCGGCCGCGCGCTCGCCCGGCGTGAACCCCGGGTGCAGCCGCCGCACCCGCCGCACGGCGACCAGCGGCCGGGCGCGGTAGACGAAGGCGAAGGCGTGCGCGACCAGCGCCGACATCTTCTCCGTGGCGCCGACCGGCACGAAGAACAGCCGCGCCTCATCGGAGTTCGTGCCGATCACGAGGTCGACGTCCCTCGACGCCCCGGCCGCGATCAGCTCGCGCGGGATGCCCGGCAGCACCGTGCCGTCCACCACCGGCTCGAACGGCATCAGGTTGCGGGCCACGTCGCCCCAGAGCTTCTTGCGCGGCCGCTTCGACACCTCGGCGCCCAGTTCGGAGACCGCGGCGATGACCCGCTCGATCGGCACTGACCCGATCCCCTCGCGAGTCGGCTCGACCCCGAGGATCTCGGCCAGCCTTGTGCCGACGAGCCGCGCCGACTCCGGACTGATCACGGAGTCGCCCGCGCCCGACTCGGAGATCGCGCGGTGGAACAGCCCCTTCGCGGCGGGCAGCGCGAGCAGGGTGCAGACGCTCATGCCGCCGGCGGACTCGCCGAAGATCGTCACGTCGTCGGGGTCGCCGCCGAAGGCCGCGATGTTGTCGCGCACCCACTCGAGCGCGGCCACCTGGTCGAGGATGCCGAGGTTGGGCACGCCGTCGCCGAACCACAGGAATCCGTCGACCCCGAGCCGGTAGTTGATGGTCACGAGCACTACGCCGTCGCGGGCGAACCGCGTGCCGTCGTAGATCGAGACCGCGCCCGACCCTGACGTGAACGAACCGCCGTGGATGAACACCATCACCGGCACGCGCCCGTCGAGGCCCGGCGTCCAGACGTTGAGATTCAGGTAGTCGTCGCCCGGGATCACCACGTTCGGCAGCAGGTCGCCCAGCGCGCCGGCGCCGGCCTGCGGCGCGGTCGGCCCGAACTCGCTCGCGTCGCGCTCGCCGTCCCAGCGCGCGGGCGGCTGTGGCGGCTGGAAGCGCAGGTCGGCGACCGGGGGAGCGGCGTACGGGATTCCGCGGAAACTCAGGATGCCGCCATCCACGGCCACCCCGCGCACGGCTCCCGCCGTGGTCTCGACGCTGGCGGGTGTGGTCGAGTTCGTCGGCATTCCTGAATTCTCACCCCGCGCGGCCGCAAAGGCTAGCGTCGATTCACCTAGCGCCTGATCAGTTGCCCGAAGGGTTCGCCACCTTCGCGCCATCCGTGGCCGGCACGCCGCCGATGCCGGTCGGGATGCCGTCGACCGGCTCGCCGAACTCGGGGGAGTAGGTCTGGCTCTCGCGGAAGGTGTCCACGAACTTCTGCAGCCGCGGGTCGGTGGGGCTGGTGACCCGCAGCTGGTGGCCCCACGAGCTGATCACGATGGGGGAGGGGAGCGAGTCATCCGCCCACGGGCTGAGGTCGATGAAGCGATTGGCCTCGCCGACGATTCCAGTCGCCTGCTGCGACTCGGGGATGAGCGACTGCATCGTGACGAAGGCCGTGAGCTTCTTCACGTCGGCCTTGCCCAGCGTGGGGCTGTACGTGATCCACACGGCGCCGTGCTCGAGGTTGTGCACGGCCCGCTCGCTCGCGATGGGCTTCGTGTAGACGCCGGCGTTCATCCAGGTGGCGTTGTGCGGGCCGCCGACCGGGGGCGTCACGGCGTACTTCACGGGGCCGTCGACGTGATCGTGCTCGAGGGCGCCGGCGTGCGTGCTGCCGTCGCCCGGCCAGCCGGTGGTGTCCCAGGCCAATACGCCGTCGATGCCGGACGTATCGGGCACCGGGGTGACCTTCGCCTGCGTGACCGGGGCGCCGACCGGCACCGCGGGCAGCACCTGGGTTGCGGCGACGGGCTTACCCGATCCGTGGTTCGCGCCGGCCAGGGCGAACACGCCGCCCACCACGAGCGCGACAACCACGACGGCCCCGCCGATGATGAGGCCCGTGCGGATGCGACGCTTGCGCGCCTGCTCCCTGCGAACGGCCTCGAGTTTCGCCTGGCGCTTGGCCCTGGCATCCGGGTTCGACTGTGACGGCATCTCAGGAACGTAACCAGCGTGGCTGGGAAATCCCGGCACACCGGGTGACACGTTGCTGGGCGATGGGCATCATAGAAGGAGGCAACTCCGACGAAGGGTGCACGCACATGGATGATCTGACCGGCAACGCCGACGAGCGGATCCGCGCCCTCGCCGAACTCGCGGCCGTCGAGGCCCTCGAGATCGAGTGGCTGCGACGCCAGCTCGACCTCGCGCTCGCTGCCTGGGCGGCGGATGCCACGGCCCTCGACATCGACCAGGAGTCCCGCGCCGACTACTGAGCGCAACGCAGAAACGGCCCCCGGGGTTCCCGGGAGCCGTTTCAATGCCTGGTGCGCGAGGGGGGACTTGAACCCCCATGCCCTCACGGGCACACGGACCTGAACCGTGCGCGTCTGCCAATTTCGCCACTCGCGCAGACTTAGCGAGATTAGCACAGCGCGGCGGGCCAGTCGAAGGCGGGGTGTGCGTCATCCGTTCGGATGAATATGGTGCTCTCTAGAGCCTCGCTCACAGGCCGTGCGGCTAACATCGGTAACTCAGGGGAGTGGCAGCGAGGGAGACCATGGGGCTACTGGACAGCTTCGAGCGTGGTCTTGAGCGTGCGGTGAACGGCGCCTTCGCCAAGACCTTCAAGTCAGGGCTGCAGCCGATCGAGATCACTGCGGCCCTTCGGCGTGAGCTCGACACCAAGGCCG
>JAODAU010000291.1 GCA_025463615.1 Microbacteriaceae bacterium
GCCTCGAGCACGCGGGCGGCGCGCTCATCCTTGTTGACGCCGGCGATCTTGAGCGCGAAGCCCATGTTCTCGGCGACCGTCATGTGCGGGTACAGCGCGTAGTTCTGGAAGACCATCGCGATGTCGCGATCCTTCGGCGGCACGTCGGTGACGTTGCGGTCGCCGATGAGGATGTTGCCGTCGTTGACCTCTTCGAGGCCGGCGAGCATGCGGAGCGAGGTGGACTTTCCACAACCCGAGGGGCCGACGTGCACGAGGAACTCGCCATCTGCGACCGAGAGGTCGAGGGCGTCTACGGCCGGGCGGGTGGAGCCGGGGTAGAGGCGGGTAGCTTTGTCGAAAGTGACAGATGCCATAGGTGTACTAACTCCTTCACCGGCAGGTACGTGCCGGACGATCCGTAGTGAATGGATGGTGGTGCTTGGGTCATTATTGCACCTCTTTCGGGGGATGGGCGCGGGATGATCCTCCTACTGGCTAGGCTTGTCCAGCTACCGTCTGGGTGATTCCCAGAATGCGCGCCTAGCCTGTTCAAGGTTTCTCGCGCACACAGCAGCGGGTTTTTCTTCCAACAATCCGCGTAATAGTGAGGTTCGATGACGTACGGCGGCTCAGGCGACGACAGCCTCAGCGACGGTGAAAGGCGTGAAGCGGCGCGCGAAAAGGCCAAGTCCCTTCGCGAAGAGCAGCGCAAGAAGGATCGCACCCGGCGCTACGTGCTGCGCGGTGGCATCTTCGTCGTCATCCTGTTGGTGATCGGCGGCGTCGTGCTCGGCGTGAGCAACGGCATCCGCCCGCCGTCCCCCGGTCCGCTCAACATGGCGAGCGACGGCATCAAGATCGGCACCGGCTTCAAGGCCGTCTCGACCGACGCGCTCAAGCCGGGCGAGGCCCCGGTGCCGTCAAAGACGAACTCCAAGGACGTCATCGCCATCCAGCTCTACCTCGACTACCAGTGCCCGCTCTGCGGCAAGTTCGAGAAGTCGAACGCCGACCAGATCGCCACCTGGGTGAAGACCGGCGCGGCGACGCTCGAGATCCACCCGATCTCGGTGCTCGACCGATTCTCGCTCGGCACCAAGTACTCCACGCGCGCGGCGAACGCGGCCGGCTGCGTGGCCAACTACTCCCCGAACTCGTACTTCGACTTCAACTCGCTGCTGTTCGCGAAGCAACCGGCCGAGAACACCGACGGCCTGAGCGACGACCAGCTGATCGCCCTGGTGAAGAAGGCGAAGACGAGCGACCTCTCGTCGATCACCTCCTGCATCCGCGACCAGAAGTTCAAGACGTGGGTCAACGCGGCGTCGACGCGCGCCACCACCGGACCGATCGCCGGGACCGAGCTGCCGAAGATCGAGGGGACGCCGACCGTGGTGATCAACGGCGAGAAGTACGCCGGCCCGATCGACGACGCGCCCTCCTTCGCGGCGGCCGTAGTCAAGGCGGCGGGCGACAGCTTCACCAAGGACTCGGCGAAGACCGCGACACCGACGCCGACCCCGACGCCCACTCCGTAGCTCAGCCGATCGCGCGGCGGATGACCTCGTAGTCGCCCGCGCTGAACGCGATCAGCGTGATCGTCTGCAGCGACGTCTGCGGATGCCGTTCCAGCCAGCCGCGGATCGCCGCGACCGCGACCGCCTCGGCCCGCTCGACCGGGTAGCCGTACACGCCGGTCGAGACGGCGGGGAACGCGATCGACGCGTAGCCCTCGGCCAGGTCGAGGCTCGTCGTGTAGCAGGAGGCGAGCAGCTCGGCCGAGCGGGCGTCGTTCTTCGACGAGTACACCGGCCCGACCGTGTGCACGATCTTCTTCGCGGTGGCGATGCGGAAGGCATCCGTGATCTTCGACTGGCCGGTCTCCGCCCCGCCGAGCTGACGACAGGCGGCGAGGAGCTCGGGGCCGGCCGCGCGGTGGATGGCGCCATCCACCCCTCCGCCGCCGAGCAGCGTGCGGTTGGCGGCGTTCACGATCACGTCGGCCGGGAAACGGGTGATGTCGCCCTGCGCGGCGACGAGTTCGGTCATGACGCGCACCGTACCCGCG
Organism: Microbacteriaceae bacterium; assembly: GCA_025463615.1. The sequence continues at coordinate 2,051 of JAODAU010000291.1, forward strand.
GGGCTGGCTGCTGTCAGTGCCGCGGAATACAGTCGTGCGCATGGTGGAGCAGACGCTCGAGATCGTGCCGGCCAACGAGGCCTCCGCGGATGACCTCGACCGGGTGTTCGGGCCGCGCGGCGAACCCTCGAGCTGCCAGTGCCAGTGGTTCAAGCTGGATCGTGCGGGGTTCCGTTCGACGCGGCGGGACGAGAAGCGCGAGCTGCTGCGCGAGCAGACGCACTGCGACTCCCCGCGGGCGACGGCCACGAGCGGGCTGGTCGCCTACCTCGACGGCGAACCCGTCGGCTGGGCGGCGGTCGAGCCGCGCACGGCGTACCCGCGACTGCTGGGTATGCGCGTGCCCTGGGCCGGCCGGCACGAGGACCGGGCGGATGACGGCGTCTGGGCGGTCACCTGCTTCGTGACGCGCACCGGCTACCGGCACCGCGGCGTCGCGCGCGCCCTCGCCGAGGCGAGCGTCGGCTTCGCGCGATCGCGCGGCGCCCGGGCGCTCGAGGGCTACCCGATCGCGACGGAGCCGGGCATCGAGCTCACCTGGGGCGAGCTCTTCGTGGGCAGCGTCGGCATCTTCGAGGGCGCGGGCTTCGCCGAGGTGAGCGCGCCGACCCCGCGGCGCCGGGTCATGCGGGTCGAGCTGTAGCCGGGTCGAGGGAACGCAGGGTTGCTGACAGTGGGATCGGTGTCATCCATGGGCCGACGCTGCTCGCCCTAGGCTTGGGAACGTGCCTGGGCAGCAGAGCGACGGATCACGCGAGTGGGCGTCATCCGTCGTGCGCCGGTTCGCGGCTGCGACGAACCTGCTGATCGCGGGGCGCACGTTCGCGATCGTCGGGGAGGGCCCGCGGGCTGACGCCCTGCGCACACTGCTGACCGCGATCGGCGCGCGCGAGGATGCCGCGCCCGACTACACCTTCGACGTCGACGGGCGCGTGCTGGTCGACGGCGCCGAGCCGCCCGCGCGCGCCGACGCGAGCTCGCGGATCGCCTGGGCGCGGCGCTACATGCCGGTCTCGGCGGCCCTCGCGGCCGAGCTCGCCGGGAGCGGGTTGCTCGACGGCGTCCGCGTCGGAGTCAGCATGGTGCTCGAGCCGAAGACCGCCGTGCTGGCCCTGCTGCTGCGGGACGCCGGGGCCGTGGTCGACGTGTTCTCGCACCCCGACGAGACCGACGACGCGGTGGCCGACGCACTGCGCGCCGACGGCATCGACGTCTACGCCCGAGCGGGGGCGGATGCCGCGGAGCACCGCGCGCTCGCCGAAGCGTTCCTGCGGCAGCGGCCCGGCATCCTCGTCGACGACGGATCCCACGTGATCCGCCTGGCCCACGAGCTCGACCTGCTCGACGGCGTGCTCGGCGCGACGGAGGAGACGACGAGCGGGCTGCGGCCGCTGCGGCTGATGGCCGCCGAGGGGGAGCTGCGCATCCCGGTGATCGCCGCGAACGACGCCCGCAGCAAGACCTCGTTCGACAACCGCTACGGCACCGGGCATTCCTGCGTGTTCACCATCCTCGACCTGCTGGGCGTGGATGCCGCCGGCCTCACCGTCACCGTCGCCGGCTTC
>JAODAU010000292.1 GCA_025463615.1 Microbacteriaceae bacterium
GGGAGCCTCGGCCCCCGCGGCACCATGGGCGGTGTTACTTCGCCGCCTTGTCCCAGTCGGTGTCGAGCTTGGCCAGCTGGCCCTTCACGTCGGTGTTCGAGAACAGCGACTGCGCCAGCGAATAGAACTCGTCGTTCATGCCGGGCGCGAGCGCGTTGTCGTTGTTCACCCAGCCGAATGCGGCCACCTTGGTGTTCTTCTCGGTCACGAGCTTGTAGGTGTCGGTGTACAGCGTGCTCACCGTCGCGTGGAAGTCCGCGAGGCTGCTCTTCTTCATCATCGGGTAGGCGCCGTCTGTCTCGATCAGCGTCTTGAGGTTGGCGGGGGCCAGCGACCACGACTCGGCGAACTTGACTGCGTCATCCACGTGCTTCGACTTGGAGCTCACGGATGTCGTGCCACCCACGTTGAACGGCACGACGAGCTTGCCGCTGTCGGTGGGGAACGGGAACGCGCCGAAGCTCTTCGCCTGGTCGACGGTCATGTAGCTCGAGCCGGTGAACCAACTGCCCATGATGTACATGGCCGCGCCGCCGTTGATGAAGTCCTTGTTGGCGGCGTCGAAGTCGGTGCTGAGGGCGGCGGGGTTGTACGCGCCATCCTTGATCAGGTCGACCTGCTTCTGCATGGCGGCCACGAAGTTCGCGTCGGTGAATTTGACGGTGCCCTTGTAACGGTCGGCGATCCAGTTGGGGTTCTTGCCCAGCACATCGGCGCTGGCGAGGGCGACGAGCGGCATGCTCGCGGTCCAGCCGTCGGTGCCGGCGAGCTCGATCGGGGTCACGCCGGCGGCGCGCAGCTTCTTGACCGCGCTCACGAACTCGCTGTAGTTCTTGGGTACGGCGACGCCGTTCTTCTCGAAGATCGACTTGTTGTAGAAGACCAGCGGGAGGATCTGCGAGTTCGTCGGCGGGATGTAGCTCTTGCCGTCGATGGCGTTGCCGTTGGGCAGCAGGAAGTTGTCGTCGAGCCAGCTCTGCGGGAAGGCCTTGAGCAGCTTGGCCGCCGTGAAGTCCTTCGGGTCGATCGACGACAGCACGTCGGGGAACTGGCCGCTGGCCTGCAGCTGCTTCGCGTAGGCGTTGCGGTCGGCATCCGGGCTCACGATCTTCTTGACCGAGACGCCGGGCACCTGCTTGGTGGCGGCCTTGATCGACGAGTCCCAGAACGACGCGGTGAGCGCCGGGGTCTCGAACGTCATGAACGTCAGGTTTGCTTTGCCGGGGGCGGTGGGGGCCGACGTCGAGCAGGCGGAGAGGGCGATCAACGCCGCCGCTCCCACTGCAAGTGCGCCGACGAGACGTGAACGCTTCACTTCATCCTCCTTGATGAGGTCGCCCGGGCTGTGCCGGGCTGCCTGGTGCTGGGTCGCAGACGACGGGTCGTGCCTGCCTCGCTCCTTCGTCGCCGGTGCTCGAGAGCAATACGGCTAAACGATGGAGTTATTAGTTCTGGACATTAGCGGCAAACAATCGGTCGAGTCAAGATAAAACTATCGAATGTGCTAATTCGAGATCAGGAGGGCGGAGGGGCGCGGCGAGAGGGACGCATCGAGCACCAGGCAGGCGGCTCCGACGGCCGCGACATCCTCACCCACCGAGGAGTCGCGGGTCTTCACGCGGTACCGCGTCGTGCGGTCGGGCGACTCCGAGACGAGGTCGGCGATGAGCTCACGGTAGCGGTGCCCGAAGCGGCTCCAGGCCGGGCCGCCGAACACGACCTCGTTCACGTCGAGCAGGTTCACGATCGAGACGAGACCCGACGCGATGAAGCCGGCCGCCCGCTCGAGGATGCTGTTCGCGCCCGCGTCGCCGGCATCCGCCAGCTCAACCAGGCGGGAGAAGGCGTCGTCGACGGCCGAGAGGTCGTGCGGATCGGGCGCCTCGGCGAGCACGCCGGCATCCACCGCCTGCTCCACCAGGAACTGCGGCGTCGCCAGGTGGCCGAGCATCTCGCTCCTGCGCTTCTCCGGCAGGCCGGCGACCGGGATGACGAGGGTGCCGCCCTCCCCCGCGTTGCCCGAGAACCCCCGCAGCACCTCGCCCTCGAGGGCCAGCCCGACGCCGATGCCGGTGCCGAGGTAGAAGAACACGAAGTCGTCGCGGGCCTCGTCGCCCGCCACCCAGAGCTCCGCCACCGCCGCGGCGATGACGTCCTTCTCGAGCAGCACGGGCAGGCCGGTCGCCTCGGCGATCGCGTCGCGCAGCGGCACGTCGCGCCACTCCTCGAGCAACGGCGGGTTGACGATCACGCCGCGCTCGGCGTCGATCGGGCCGGGCGCGGCGATGCCGATACCCAGCAGGCGGTCGCGGCTGATGCCCGCGCCATCCACCAGCGCGTCGATGTGGGCCGCGACATCCGCCACCACCTCGGCGGGCAGGGCGGCCGGGGGCGTGCGCGCCTGGTCGTGTGCCACGACATTGCCGCGCAGGTCGAGCAGCACGTAGGTGACGATCGTGGGGTCGAGGTGAACGCCGACCGCATAGCGGCTCAGAGGGTCGAGCTTCAGGATGACGCGGGGCTTGCCCGGCCCCGTGATCTGCTTGCCCGCCTCGACGACGAGCCCCTCGTCGATGAGCCGGCGCGACGCGTTCGAGATGGTCTGCGGGGCGAGCCCGGACTTCTCCGCGATCTCCACGCGACTGAGCCCGAGGGTCGTGCGCCGGATCAGGTCGAGCACGACCGCCTGGTTGAAGCCGCCGATCGCGGGCAGGTTCGTGCCTCGAGCCATGGGATCTCCGTCTGTCGTTCGGGTTAGCCTATCGAAAGTGGATATCCCTCGTGCCCGCCCGCCGCGGTTTGTTGCGGTCGCGCTGTGATTTGTCGTCGCCGCGGTCGTTCAAACGGGCGCGGCGGCAACAAAGCGCAGCGCGGCTTGGCCGCGGGTCACCACGCGCGCAGCGTCACGCCCAGCCACTCGGCGAGGGCGGCGATCTCGCCGCGCACCATCTCGTCCTCCTCGGGGTCGAAGGGCAGGAACTCGTGCACGGCGTTGACCGTGAGCACCTCCTGCTCGCGGTCGACCTCGGCATCCAGCATCCCCACGAAGCGGTCGCCCATCAGGATCGGGTGCGAGAAGAAGCCGTACTTGCGCTGCGGCTTCGGTTTGAACTGCTCGAGCACGTACTCGAACTCGAACAGCTCCTTCAGCCGAGGGCGGTCGAAGAGCATGCCGTCGTAGGGGCTGAGGAAGGCGACGCGGCCACCCGGGTCGTCATCCAGTGCGGCGAGCGCCTCCGGATCCACGCGATACTTGCGCGGATTGCCCTCGATCACGGCGGGCTCGCCGGCCTCGCCCACCGGGGTCCACGGTGACCTCTGCTTGGCGATGCCGGCGGCGTGGAGGCGGCGTTCGTCGAGCATCCGCTCGGCCTCGTCGAGGCCGTACTCGGGCATGCCCTGGGGATAGACGCGCTCGGCCAGGTCCCAGCGCCGGTGCCGCCCCTCGCGCCCCACGACGGCGACCTCGCCCTGCCGCTGCAGGAAGTCGAGCATGTGCACGGTCTGGTTGGAGCCGTACCAACCGTCGGGCGGGCGCGTGACCTCGGCCGTGTCCGGGATGTCGGACGACAGCAGCGGTCCCTCCGCCCGCAGCCGGGCGAGCACGTCCGCGCGGAACCGGTCGTTCGCCTCGAGCCACTGCCGCGTGCTCTCCCGGCGCGGCCAGAGGCGCATGGCCGGCAGCATCAGCGGCAGCATGTCGATGGGCCGGTAGGCCCCGTCGAACTCGAACAGCAGCCGGTCCTGCCACGCCGCCTTGGAGAGCTGGATCGGGTCATAGGCCGCCCCCACCCTCGACCAGAGGATCGTGTGCTCGGCCGGCGCGATGGTGGCGGTCGGGTCGATCTTGATGGCGCCGAGCTCCTCGGCGACCTCCACGACGTCGCCCGCGCGGTCGGCATCCAGCAGCTGTGCGCGCACGGCGATGCGTCGGGCCTGGTCGCGCGTGAGCCGGTGCGTCACGCCACGACAGTATCAGCGGGGCGTGCCCGTGCCCACGGTGAGGTTCTCGCGCGCCCAGGTGGTGAGCTCGGAGAGGGCCGGCAGCAGCGCGGATCCCGCGTCGGTGAGCCCGTACGTGACCGCGAGCGGCGGGCCCGGGTCGACCGTGCGGCTCACGAGGTTGGCCGCGCCGAGCTCGGTGAGGCGCTCCGAGAGCACCGAGTCGCTGATGCCGTGAACCGAGCGACGCAGCTCCGAGAACGTGGCGACGCCCTCCATGAGGGTGCCGAGGATGACGCCGTTCCAGCGCTTGCCGAGGAAGCCGAACGCGTGCACGAGCGCCTGGTCGCACACGGGGGCGTCGTGCGTCTCCGAGCCATCCTTCGCGCCGGTGCCGGTGTTCATGACCCCAGACTACCGTGCTAGTCTCACCCTTGCTACTAGTTAATTCGAAGTAACCCCGGAAAGGCAAGCACATGACCGACGTCCTCGAGAGCGCACCGCTCGTCGCCCCCCAGCGGCTGAGCAACGACAGCCTCGACACCCTCTTCGCCCGCGCCGCGACCGCGAACAGCTTCGCGCCCGAGCCCGTCACCGACGAGGAGCTGCGATCCATCTGGGACCTCGCCAAGTGGCCGCCCACCTCGGCCAACTTCCAGCCGATGCGCGTGCTGTTCGTGCAGTCGCCCGAGGGCCGCGCCGCGCTCGGCGAGTCCATGAACGAGGGCAACCGCGCCAAGACGCTCGCCGCGCCCGCCGTGGCCGTGCTCGCCTTCGATCGCTCGTGGCACGAGAACATCCCCACCACCACGCCGCACCTCGCGCACCTCACCGAGTTCTTCGCCGCGAACGAGGACCCGCGCCTGGATGCCGCCCGCAACAACTCCTGGCTGCAGGCCGGCTATTTCATCCTCGCCGTGCGCGCCCTCGGGCTCGCGGCCGGCCCCATGGGCGGCTTCGACGCCGAGGCGATCGACGCCCACTTCTTCCCGGATGGCGCGTGGGGCACGTTCCTCGTCATCAACATCGGCCACCCCACCGAGGGCTCCTACCGCGCGCGGCTGCCGCGCCTCGACCAGGAGAACACGGTCCAGTTCGCCTGACCCCTCGCCCATGTGGCATTTCGTTGCTGTTGTCGCGATTTATTCGCCCCATCCGCAACGAAACGCCACATAGGCCGCGGGTAGCGTGGGGGCATGGACTTGCAGCTTCGTGATCGCGTCGTGCTCGTCGTCGGCGGCACCGGACTCATCGGCTCGGCGATCGTCGAGCGCGCCCGCGAGGAGGGCGCGACCGTGGTCGTCGCCTCCCGCGGCGGGCAGGGCGGAGTCGCCATGGATGCCCGCGACGACGCCTCCGTCACCGCCGGCATCGCGGGCGTGCTCGCCGAGCACGGCCGGCTGGATGCCGTGGTCGTCACCGCCGCGCCGAGCGCCCAGACGCTCGACGCCTCCCGCAACGGCGACCCCGCCCAGGTGCTGGAGGCCTTCGACGCGAAGGCGCTCTCGTTCCTGCGCGTTGCGAACGCCGTGATCCCCGCGATGCGTGAGGCGGACTTCGGCCGGATCGTCGGCATCAGCGGCCAGAACGGCTTCATGACGGGCAACATCACGGGCTCCATCCGCAACGCCGCGCTCATCATCGCGGCGAAGAACCTGGCCGACGGGCTCGCGGACACCGGCGTCGCGGTCACCACCGTGAGCCCCGGCATCGTCTCGGAGTCGCCATCGCGCGAGGTCACGACCGGCCGCGGGGGCGAGTCGTCGCCGGCCCAGATCGCCGACCTCGTCGCCTTTCTGATCTCCCCGCTCTCGGCGGTGTCCGGCGAGTCCATCGCGGTCGGCCACCGCGTGCGCGGGGTGGTCAGCTTCTAGACCGCAGCGGGCGGCGGCCGATAGGGTGGCCGCGGTGGATTCCAGCGTCGGGAGGGCACACCGATGCGGTCCACGGTGGACGACGGTTCCAGACCCCCGGCGAGCCGCCGACTCCGGGCGCCGTTCTGGCTGAGGAGCGTGGGCCGTCGACCCGCCGCCTTCGTCTCGCTCTTCGTGCTCTCGCTGCTCGCGGTGGGGGTGTCGGTGCTCGCGCCGACGCTGCTGCGATCCGTGCAGGAGGTCACCCTCGCCGAGGCGGCCGCGCACGCGGGGGCCGAAGACACCGCCATCCTCGCTTCCGCCGACGTGAGCGCGGGCGCGGTCGAGGGCGGATTCGCCGCCGCCCTGCGACTCGCCCTCTCGGTGGAGCATCCGCGGCTCTGGAAGCCGGCCATGCAGGCCGTCGCCACCACCTCGGCGCTCGACTGGCAGACCCCGCACGGCCGGGGCACCACCCAGGTCTCGGCGATCGGAACGTCGTGCGCGACCACGACCATGGTGAGCGGCCGCTGCCCGCGCAAGCCCGGCGAGGTGATGCTCGGCCGCAGCACGGCCGAGCGCGAGTCGGCCTCCGTGGGCGACCGGGTCATCCTCAACCCGGACGACGCACCGACGAAGCTGCGGGTGGTGGGCATCTACGACGACCGCAGCGGTGCCGGGCTGTTCCTCTCCAGCCCCTCCGAGATCACCGGGGGCGTCGTCTCGAACCCGGTGATAACGCTGGGGGCGTTCGACCTGCTGCAGACCGACGGCACGGCCTACGCGGTGCGCCTGCTGCGCGGGCCGCTCACCCTCGAGACCGAACAGCGGGTGCGATCGGATGTCGAGCAGGTGCGCGCGGCCGCGTTCCGCTCCAGCTCTGCGGCGTTCAGTGCGCGCATGTCGACCGGACTCATCGACGTGATGAACGGTGTGGCGCCGCAGCACAATGCCGCGACGATCCTGCTCGCGGTGAGCGCGATCCAGGCCCTCGCGCTGGCCTGGTTCGCCGAGGCGCTCGTGGTGCAGCGGATCGCGCGCGTTCGCGCACTCGAGTGGGGGCTGGCCCGGCTGCGCGGCCTGCCGCGGCGGCGATGGCTCGGCGCCATCTTCATCGAACCACTCGTCGCCGTCGTGGTCGGCGGGCTCGCCGGCTTCGGCGTCGGCCAGCTGGTGGCGCGCGCGGCGGTGCGCTCCGCGCTGGGAGCGGCCACCCCGATCGATCCGACGCAGCCGCTCGTTCTGCTGGCCGGCGGTCTCGCGCTCGTCGGGTCCATCGCCGCGCTCGGCGTCGCGAGCCTGCGATCGGCCCGCCTGCCGCTCTCGACGCTCCTGCGCCAGACCACCGAGCCCCGCCAGCTCTCGCGCGTGGGCCTCGTGGCGCAGACCGCCGTCATCCTGGTCACGCTGGTCGTGCTGTACAGCCTGGTGATCGGCAGCCGCATCAGCGGCCCGCAGATCGCACTGCTCGCGCCGAGTCTCGTTGCCGTGCTGCTGGGGCTGGTGGCGTTACGGGTCGCGGTGGGTGTGATCCGCAACCGCACGCGCCGGCCACCGCGCACTCTCACCGGCGTGGTGATCGGGCGCCAGCTCGGCCGCACGCCGTCGGTGCTGTTCACGGCGATGCTCGTCTCGGTGGGCATCGCCATCACGGTGTACTCCGCGCAGATCGCGGTGGTGGCGGTGCGGCTGCAGGACGACCGGGCGGCCGTCGCGCTCGGCGCGAGCACGGTGCTCACCGTGACCGCACCGCGCACAGCGTCCCTGGTCGACGCCGTGCGCAGGGCCGACCCGGGTGGCCGCGAGGCGATGGCCGTCGAGGTCTACGCGCGCGGAACGGGAGTGGGTCGGCTTGTCGCGGTCGACACCTCCCGCCTCGCCGCGGTGAGCGCGTGGAACACCGCCTGGAGCGGAAAGGATGCCGCCCGGCTGAGGTCTGAGCTGGCGCCGCCCGTCGGGCCGTCCCTCACGCTCGCCGGCAACCGGCTCACCCTGACCGTGGCCGATGTGGGCAACGGGCGGATCCCGTCGCACCAGTCGGCGCTCGCCCTGGTCGCGGTGGTGCAGAACTCCACGGGCTGGCACAGTGTCGCGCTCGGGGCACCGCGCGTGGGCGAGCTCACCGCCGAGGTGCCGTGCGCGAGCGGATGCCGCCTCGTCTCGCTCACGGAGGTCGACCCGTCGCAGGCGCCGGGCCCGTTCAGCACACAGCTCGTGGTCACCGCGATCGCGACGGACGGCACGCCTGCCACCGCGTTCGAGCCGTGGTTGGCGTCATCCCGGTGGCGCAACAGCATCGGTTCCGACAAGGACTCCACCCAGCCGGCGAACGCCTCCCTCGCGGATGCGCCCACCGGGCTGCGCGTGCTCTTCACCGACTCGCGCGGCGGCAACGCGCCGAGCATCGCGACGCGGGACACCCCGGAGCCGCTGCCCGCGCTGCTCGGCCCGAAGTCCACGGCGGACGTGTTCGCCGGCATCCCGCACGCCGTGCTCGGAATCGGCCTCGACACGAACCCGCTGCTGCTGAAGAACATCGGCCGCGCCGCCATCCTGCCGAGGTCGCTGGGCGTCGGTGCGATGGTCGACCTTCGCCTGGCCGAGCGCAGCTCCGACCCGCGGTTCGCCGTCACCTCGCGCGAGGTGTGGCTCACGCCCGGCGACCACAGGGCCGTGGTCGCGGCGCTCGAACGCGAGCACGTGCACGTGACCGGCAGCCGATCGCTGGACGCCCTGTCCGCGCGCTACACCCGGGAGGCGCCGACGCTGGCCGCCGAGCTCGGGCTGGTCGGCGGCGGTGCGGCGCTGCTGCTCGTGATCGTGACGGTGGTCGCGGTGCGACTGGTCGGCGTGGGCAGGCGCAGGCAGGACTACGACTCGCTGGCCCTGGCCGGCGTGACGCCGCGGAGCATCCGCCGCCTGCTGGCCCTCGAGGTGCTCGTGCCCACGACCGCCGGGGTGATCCTGGGTTCGGTGGCGGGAGGCGTCGGCGTCGTGCTCACCGCTCCGAAGCTGCCGCTGCTGGCCGGGCACGGCGTCACGCCACCACCGGACCTGGCGCTCGCGCCGCTGCCGATCGTGCTCGTCGCCGGCGTGGCCATCGTGGCGATGGCACTCGTCGGCGTGCTGGGCGCACGGTTCGAGAGGAGGGCCGCGTGACATCCTCGACCCCCGCGCTGTTCTGCGCCGGGCTGGTGCACGTCTACCGCGAGTCGGGCACCGACGTCGCCGCGCTGCGCGGAATCGACCTGACCGTCGACGCGGGCCAGCGGATCGCGCTGCTCGGGCCCTCCGGCTCGGGAAAGTCGACGCTGCTCGCCGTCGCCGCCGGGATCATGCGACCGTCGGCCGGCCGCATCGCGATCTTCGGCACCGACCTCGGCACGGCATCGCCGCGAGAGATGAATCGGCTGCGGCGCAACAGCCTGGGCCTCATGCTGCAGGGCTCGGCGGCGAACCTGCTCCAGCACGAGAGCGCCGAGGGCAACCTGCAGTGGGCGCTGCGCGGCACCGAGCGCGGCAGCGTGGAGATCGGGCGACGCGTGCTGGATGCCGGCGGCGTCGCTGCCGGGGGTCGGCCCGTGCGCGAGCTGAGCCCGTCCGAGCAGCAGATCGTGGCGCTCGCGGTCGCGATGGGCGGCCGGCCGAGCCTGCTGCTCGCCGACGAGCCCACGAGCCAGCTGGACGACGCCTCCCGCGACAGCCTGCTCGAGCTGCTGGTCGCGACCGCCGAGGAGCAGGGGGCATCGGTGCTGGTGGTAACCCACGACGAGGCGGTGGCGGCCGGGATGCAGCGCACCATCCACCTGCGCGACGGGCGCATCGGCGAGGAGGGCACCGCCGCGGGGCGCTTCGCCGTGATCGGCGCGGACGGATCCATTCAGCTGCCGGAGGAACTCCGCGTCGAGTGGACGGCGGGATCTCTGGTCTCGGTGGAGTCGAACGGGCCCGGGGAGATCCGCATCCGGGCCGCCGGGGGCGGTGAGCGATCATGAGCGGGCTCGAGGTGGATGCCCGCGCCCTCGTCGCGCGCGACGGAACGCCGCTGCCCGCGCTCGCACTGGCCCCCGGCGAGAGCCTCGCGATCACCGGGCCGGGTGGCAGCGGCAAGTCGACCGTGCTCGCCGGGATCGCCGGCATCCGGCCCGCCGCGGGCGTGCGGCTCGACAACGCCCCCGTCGACCCCACCTGGGTGGGCGTCGCGAGCCAGACGCACGACCTGATCGGCGCGCTCACCGCCGCCGAGAATGTGGCCGTCGGGCTGCTCGCGCACGCGCGGCTGTCGTCGGCCGGTTGGTCGGCCGTCGAGGCCCAGCTCGAGCTGCTGCGCATCCCCCAGGCGAGCTGGCACAACCTGCTCGAGCAGCTCTCCGGCGGCCAGCAGCAGCGCGTCGCGGTGGCGCGGGCGCTCATCGGAGGCCACCGCCTCGTCTGCCTCGACGACCCGGCCAGCGAGCTGGATGCCGCGACCGGCGAGGCGGTCTGGGCGGCCGTGCGGCAGAGGCTCGACGCCGGCGCCATCGTCGTGATCGCGACATCCGACCCGGTGCTGATCGATCACTGCGACGGCACGATAGCGCTGTCAGACCTGTAGCCAGGCGGCTCGCCGACGCGCCTGCCCGCGCGCGGAGTCGTCAGCCCGTAGCCCGCGACCGCCGGTCAGATCGCGGTGTAGCCGCCGTCGATGGTGACCTCCTGCGCGGTGAGGTACGCGGAGGCATCCGAGGCCAGGAAGCTCACGAGCCCCGAGAGGTCTCCCGGCACCGCCATCCGCCCCTGCGGGATGCGCGCGACCCAGTCGTCTTTCAGGGATGGCTCCTTGTCGAGGATCGCCTGCGTGAGATCGGTGAGCACGTAGCCGGGCGAGATCGAATTGACGCGGATGCCGGCACCGGCCCACTCGACGGCGAGCGACCTGCCCAGGTGCGCCACCGCGGCCTTCGACGAGTTGTACGACGCGGCCCACTGGGGTACGTTGACGATCGACCCGGACATCGACGCGATGAAGATGGCGCTGCCCGGCAGGTCTGCGCGCAGGAGACCGCGGCCGAACGCCTGGGCGGCGAAGAACGTGCCGGTGAGATTCACGTCGATCACCTTGCGCCACTGGGCGGCCGTGACGTCGATGGAATCGCCATTGATCTCGATGCCGGCGGCGGTCAGCAGCACCTGCGGCACGCCGATCGCCTCGCCGACCGCGTCGAATGCACTCGCGACGGCGTCCTGGTCGGTGACGTCGAGCCGGAGGCCGATCGTCGCGACTCCGAAGTCCTCGGCGATCCGTGCCGCCGTCTCCTCGACGGTGTCGAGGAGGTCGAGGATTGCGACATTCGCACCGTCGGCCGCGAAGGAGCGCGCGAGCGTCAAGCCGATTCCGCGCGCCCCTCCGGTGACGACGGCCGTGCGTCCGCTGAGGCTGGTGATCATTGTCTTTCTCCTTTGTTGGAACCTGTTGGTGATGAATCCGTGGATGCCGCCGCGCGATCCCAGCCCGCACGTGTCGCGGCGATGAAGGCGCGAGCGGCCTCGCCCGGCTGCGGCGCAGCGATCACGCCGCTGGTTGAGCCCGTACCGTCGGCGCCTTCCGCCATGATCTGCTCGGCGACCGCCGGACTCGATACCCCTCCCGCGTGCATGGCGAGCGAACCGGCGGCGCGGATGGCCGAGGTCGACGCGGGTATCCAGTCGCGTCGTTCGGTGCCGGCGGTGCCGATGAGGGCGGGGGGCTCCAGCAGCACGACCGTCGGGCCCAGCGCGGCGAAGCGCACGGCATCCTCGACCGTCGCGGCGCAGACGATGGTCGCCAACCCCACAGAGTGGGCTCGGCCGACCGCGGTGACGAGCTGGGACTCGTCGAGCGGATCACTGTCGTGGTTCAGCATCACGCCTGCGGCACCCGCATCGACGAGGGCTTCGGCGGTGACCCTGTTCATGGTGTCGCCGAGCGGCTGCGGGTCGAGTCCCTGCGCGAACACGTGAACGCCCGCGGCCAGCTCGGAGATCGGAGCGACGAACGCCGTGGGAACCGTGAGGATCACCGCGACACCGAAATCCGATCCGGCTCGCCCGGCAGCACGCGCCAACGACTCGCTCTGCGCCCGACGAAGGAGGTTCTTGGGCCCGATCTCGAAGAACGGCGGGCGGATGAGGCCGGTCACCGGCCCACGAGCTCTCGCAGGTACGCTGCGGTCACCGGCAGCGATCGCGCGGGATCGCCCTCGGTCGAGCATTCGAGATTGACGTATCCGTCGAACCCGACGCGACCCAGGGACGCGAAGATCCCGTCCCAATCGAGCCGACCGTGCCCGGGAAGGAGGCGATTGTTGTCCCCGAGATGCACATGCGCTATCCGGTCTCCCGCGACATCGAGCGCCGAGGCGACGTCGACCTCCTCGATCGACATGTGGAACGTGTCGGGCAGCAGGCCGGCATTCGGATGATTCACCGCGTCGATGATCTCGAGGTTGTCGGCCACGAGGTTCAGGTAGCGACTCTCGTACCGATTGATCGGCTCGAGCAGAACCCGCCCGCCAGTGCCGGCGACGATGCCGAGCAGCTCCCGATAGAACGCGATGAACTCCGCCCTCTGCGTCGCATCGAGCTTCTGAAAGGGCTCGAACAGCGGCAGGGGATCCTGCGATCCGTACTCGAACTCGATCTCGGTGACGGCACCGAGCTCGGCGCACACCGTCACGGCCTCGCGATACATCGCGCGACAGCGGGCGCGCAGTCCGGGGTCTGACGACATCGCGTTGCCGTAGACCGAATCGGTCAGCACGAACTCCGCGGGCACGACGCCGGTGCGCTCGGCGAGCGTGCGCAGCTCCTCGTGCACGTCGTCGTTCCATGCCTCGAGCGGCTGGAACACCGCGATTGCGTCGTAGCCCCATTCCCGCAGCAGGGTCGCCTTCTCGGTGAGCGTCGCTCCCGGCACCATCGGGGATGAACAGCAGAGCTTCATGGTCGTGTCTCCAATCTCAACGGTCGCCGTACAGGCGATCCAGGTACTCCTCGAACAGGCCGTAGCGCGCTTCGCGCTCGGCGCCGTGCGAGGGGCGATAGCGCACTGTCGCGGGCTGCTCGAGCCGGCGCGCATCGGCGAGGTCGTCGATCCGACCCGCCGCAACGAGGGCCAGCACGGCGGCGCCGCGACACGTCGCCTCCTCCTCACCGGGCACGACGACGTCGATGCCGCAGACGTCGGCCTTGAGCTGGTTCCAGAACGACGACGCGGTGCCACCCCCGGTCGAGACGATCTCGCGGATCGGCTCGACCGCGAGGTAGTCGACGTTGCGTCGCAGGACGTGGGAGATTCCCTCCTCCACCGCGAAGGCGAGATCGATCCGATCGTGTCCGAGCTCGAGCCCGAGGAATGCCCCACGTGCCTGGGGCAGATAGTCGGGTGGACTCACGCCCGTCAGGTAGGGGAGGAACAGCGGCGCCGCTCGAGAGCCCCGCGATGCGAGCCGCTCCTCCAATTCGCCGTAGGCCATGTCGCCCAGGCCCTCGCGTCGATACCAATCCAGGGCGACGCCGCCGCTGTCGACGCCGTTGAACAGCACCGTCTCGCCCGGCCGGAGCCCGGCATGGAACGAGACCTTCCACGCCGGGTCGAACTCCCAGTCGCGAGCCAGGAGCGACAGCGAGAGGACGGAGCCCGCCGACTCGCTGATCACTCCGGCGGAGTACGACCCCGTGCCCGCCATCGCGGCGAAGTGATCGAGCGCACCGGCGTTGACGCGGTACGAGCGCGAGGCAGGCAGCCTCGCCGCCACGGATGCCAGCACTGGCCCGAGGTCCAGCCCGGCCGGGACCACCTCGGGAAGCGTGTCAGCGTCGACCGAGACGAAGTCGAGCATCTCCTGCCAATAAGCGGATCGGCCCACGTCGAAGAAATACGTGAATCCGCGCGTCGTCAATTCGCCCACGATCGACCCCGTGAAGCGCCGGATCACATCGTCCTTGACCATGAGGACCGATGCCGCCGCCGCGAGCGAGCGCGGTTCGTGCCGTGCGAGCCAGCGCAGCTTCGATGCCGGCCAGGTCGAGGAGGACTTGGGCTGGCCCGTGACGGCGAAGGCCGTGTCCGCCCCGAAAGCGTTGCCGATCTCGTCCGCTTCGTCGGTCGCCCTGTCGTCCAGCCAGGAGAGACCCGGGCGCAGCGGGCGTCCGCCGGCGTCGTTCAGCACGAGCGATTCGGCCTGCCCCGTCAGAACGATCACGGCGTCGTGGTCGGAGGCATCCCCGTATGCGTGTGCACACCGCCCGATCAGCGTGAGGATGGTGTCGAAAAGCTCCACGGGATCGAACTCGACGCGCACCCCCTCGCGGCTGTACGTTGCGCGCTCGGAGGCGGACGCCAGTCGTCGCAGGCCGTCGCTGTACAGCACCACCTTGAGATTCGTGGTGCCGATGTCGACGGCATAGACGAGCACCTCAGTCGCCGACTACGTGGAAATGCACGGTCCTGGTGCGAGCACGAACCGAATCCAGGTCGCCGAAGTACACCCTGCCGAACTCGCCGAGCACGAGCGCCCCGTCGACCAGCGGGATCGACTCGGAACGACCCAGTATCGACGACAGGATGTGACCGTCCGTATTGAGGCCCCACTCGGGCAGTTCGTCGCGGAGTTCGGCCGCGTTGCGGATGTGAATCGGCCCGGGGTGCAGGTACTGACCTTCGTGGCGGGTCCTCGGCGCGATCTGCGCGAGCACGTTGAGCGTGTCCTGGAGCAGCAGCTGGGTGCCGTAGTACGTGACATCCTCCGATTCCTCCTGCAGCAACACGCAGCAACTCGTGTGGGCGGAGTACGCGACCGCGATGCCGTTCAGCACACCCGTGCGCGCGACGAACAGTTCGAGTTCGGATGTCACGTCGAAGAACTCCTGCCGCGCAGGCGTGTCGATCGTGATCGAACCGTGGTGACTGGCCATGGCTGCTCCTTTTCGTGGGACCGACCGTGTCGGCACGGCCCAGCCTGTCAACCGGCGCTCCGGAGCAGAAATGAATGTTTACGATGATGCGATAGGCAGCGGTTATCAGCGACTACCGTGGTGCACGTGAACCACGACGTCAGCCTTCGTCTGTTTCGATACTTCGCGACTCTCGCCTCCGAGCTCAACTACCGGCGTGCCGCAGAAAAGCTCTTCATCTCACAGCCCGCACTGTCGGCGGCCATCCGTCAGCTGGAGCAACTGACCGGAGGAAGCCTCTTCGATCGCGACACCCGGTCGGTCACGATGACGCCCCTGGGGCGCGAATGGCTGCCCTACGTGCGTGCCGCCCTTCGCGAAGTGGACGCGGCGATCGACGCAGCGACAGCGCTGGTGGATCACGCCAACGTTCGCATCGGCTACCTGATCGGCACGGGAGCGGACCTGCTCTTCGAACTGCTCGACGGCGCCGAGCGCGAGTTCCCGGATCTGAGCATCGAGACGACCGAGTACGACTTCGCGGACCCCACCGCGGGCCTTGCCGCGAGGACATCGGACATCGCGATCATCCGACCGCCGGTCGACATGCCCGACCTGGAGATGGTCGTCTTAGCCGAGGAATCCTGGGTGGCCTGCCTGCCACGGGCCCACCGTCTCGCCGGCCGCTCGGAGCTGCGGATCGACGAACTTCTCGACGAGCCGATCATCGTCGCGCCGCAGTCCGCGGGAACATGGCGCGACTACTGGATGGCGGCCGACGCGCGGCACGGACGCCCCGCCAACATCGCCGGCGAGGCCGCCACGTACGAGGCGGAGACCACGCTGATCTCGCGAGGCGTGGGGCTGAGCTTCACGACGTCTTCGCTGACGCGTCTCTACGACCGCCCCGGAATCACGTTCGTGCCGATCACCGATCGGCCGGTCAGCTACACCACCCTCGCGTGGCAGCCGGGCCGGCTCTCCACGTCGGCGAGACGGCTCGTGCAGCACATGCTGAACCGCATCCCGATGATCGACAAGCCGCAGTGATAGGTCACGGTTATCAGTAGATAAGGGGTCCGTCCTTCCGATACCCGCCGGGTGCCGATTCACTTGCGACACCAGCACGCGCAGTTGGCCCACTTCCCTGAATGCAAGGAGCACCTGCAATGCCCGATTCGGCGATCACCAATTCTTCCCTCACACCCCCGCCCCGCACAGTCGGCGAAGACGAGGATGCCCGGCTCGAGGAGTTCGGCTACAAACAGAAGCTGGACCGCTCGGTGGGCAAGATCGCCTCCTTCGCGATCGGTTTCTCCACCATCAGCGCCACCACCGCAGTCTTCACCGGGTTCGCGGGAGGCTACCTGAACGCTGGTTCACCCTTCATCTGGACGCTGTTTCTCGCCGTCCCCGTGTTCCTCATCTGGACGCTGATCGCGGCGGATGTGGCAGCCAAGATCCCGCTCGCCGGCTACGCGTACCAGTGGACGAGCCGCCTCAACGGATCCAGCCTCGGCTGGTTCACGGGCTTCGCGGCCCTCATCGGCTGGATCAGCGGCATCACGAGCCTCGGCTACATTTTCGCCGGATACCTCGGAAGCGTCTTCGGCTGGCACCTCACCCAGCCACAGCAGATCTTCATCGCCATCGGCGTCGTCGCCGTCTGCGTGCTGATCAACGCCTACCGGGTGCGGCTGGCCACCTTCATCAACAACATCGGCGTCGGGCTCGAGCTGGTCGTCACGGTCGTGGTCACGTCTGTCGTCGCCATCGTCGCGCTGGCCGTACCCGGCAACGCTCAGCCGTTCTCTTCGCTCTTCGTCGGCACGAGTCCCGACCAGCACACGCCGTACATCCTGGCCTGGCTCGCCGCGTCGCTCGGCCCGTTCTTCGGGCTCATCGGTGTCGAGGCGGTCGCGGATGTGGCGGAGGAGACCAAAAACGCGCGCCGCGTGATCCCGCGCACCATGTTCATCGCATTCGCGACGTCCTGCATCCTCGAGTTCGTCATGTACCTCGTCTACGTGTTGGCGATCAAGGATCCGAGTGCGCTCGCGAACTCCCCCGCGCCGATCGAAGAGATCATCTCGCAACAGATCGGGCCGGTCTTCGCACGCATCGTCGTCGCGGTCGCCCTGACGAACATCGCCGTGTGCCTCCTGGCCAACGTGCTGGTCGGCACCCGCCTGCTGTACTCGCTCTCGCGGGACAACATGATGCCGTTCTCCCGCGCGCTGCGCCACGTCTCCCCGACCCGCAAGACGCCGACGACGGCCGTGCTGACCCTCGGTGCCGTGTCGGTGCTGTTGCTCCTGTCGGCGCTGGTCAGCCAGCAGGCGTTCAACTACTTCCTGGGAATCGCGACACTCGCGTTCTTCACGACCTACGTGCTGCAGACGATCGGGCTGCTCATCGCCTCGGTGCGCAAGAGGATGCCGGCGGCCGAACCGGGCACGTTCACCCTCGGTCGGGCGCGCATCCCCATCCTCATCGTCGGACTGGTGGTGTTCCTCATCGTCGAGGCGGCCCTGCTGTTCCTCCCCGCCTTCGCGGGTAACGGATTCGTCTTCGCCGGGGTCCTGGCGGTCGGTGCACTGTGGTGGCTCGTGGTCCTGCGCCGCAGACTCTCGTCGGGCGAGGCGGGCCCGCGCTACGCGCAGAACCACCCGGACGCGGTGCCGACCTCGAAGATCGGTTGACACGGTGTTCGCACAGCTGGTGATCGCGGAGTCGATCGCTCGACGGATCGCGGCGATTCCGGCCACAGTGCTGCCAGACTTGGACCCATGTGGCTCTACAACGCCCCAGTCTGGCTGACCCTCCCGCTCTTCGTCATCGCGTACGTCGGCGTCTCGCTCGGGCTGCTCCTGCTGGTGCGCCCGTGGGTGCGGCGGGTGGCGGTCGACCGCGAGGAGTGGGATCGGGTGCTCGGCTACTCGATGACGACGTACGGGCTGTTCTACGGCATCCTTCTCGCCCTCGTGGCGGTCGCCGTCTACCAGAACTACGTCTCGGTGCACGATGTGGTGCTGAACGAGGCATCCGCGCTGGGAAGTCTGTACCGCATCAGCTCGACCTTCCCGCAGCCGCTGGCCGGGCACCTGCAGTCGGAGCTGCACTCGTACGCGCAGCACGTGATCTCGGTCGACTGGCCGCTGCAGCGGCAGGACGTGATCCCGGCCGAGGGCACCATGCAGGTGACCCGGTTCCAGCAGGCGCTCTACTCGTACAACCCGGTGAGCCGCGGCGACCAGGCGCAGTACTCGCAGGCGCTGCTCTCGTTCGACACCTTCGTGGAGGCCCGGCGGCAGCGGCTCAACGAGACCACGCTCGCCATCCCGGGCCTGCTCTGGGTGCTGATCTGGGTGGGCGCGGCGGTCAACGCGTTCATGATCGCCCTCATCAAGGTGAAGAGGGTGCGCGTGCACCTCATGATGGCCGGGCTGATCGCGGTGTACGTGGGGCTGCTCATCTACGTGACCGCGGCGATGGATCACCCCTACTCGGGGCCGATCAGCATCGGGCCGGACGACTTCCGATCGTTGATCGACCAGCTGATGTCGGGGTGATAATGGGCAGGACGCCCACCGGGCGCCAGATCTGGGGTGAATCAGCGTGACCGGCACCAAATCAGCGAAGATTACCCGGACGTCCGCCCAGACCACACCGCGCTGGCGCGGGCCGACCAGCGCCCTGGCACTGGCCGCGCTCGGCGTCGTCTTCGGCGACATCGGCACCAGCCCGCTCTACGCGCTGCGGACCGTCTTCACCATCGACAACGGCGCGGTGAGTGTCAACAAAGAAGACGTCTACGGCGTCATCTCGATGATGTTCTGGGCCATCACCATCGTGGTCTCGATCAAATACGTGCTCATCCTCATGCGCGCCGACAACAACGGCGAGGGCGGCGTGATGGCGCTCGCGGCACTCGCCCGGCGGCTGTACGCCAACCGCGCCGGCGGCACGACGATCTTCCTCGTGATCGGGATCGTCGGGGTCTCGCTCTTCTACGGCGACTCCCTCATCACCCCCGCCGTCTCCGTGCTCTCCGCCGTCGAGGGGTTGCAGACCGCCGCGCCATCCATCGGGCATCTCGTGGTGCCGATCGCCGCCGTCATCCTTATCCTGCTGTTCTTCGTGCAGCGCTACGGCACGGGGCGGGTCGGCAGCCTGTTCGGGCCGGTGATGCTGCTCTGGTTCGTCGTGATCGCGGCGGCGGGCATCCCCATGATTGTGCGGCACCCGGACGTGCTGCTCGGCCTCTCCCCCACCTGGGCGATCTCGTTCCTCATCGCGCACCCCTTCACCACCTTCGTCGCCATCGGCGCGGTCGTTCTTGTGATCACCGGAGCGGAGGCGCTCTACGCCGACATGGGGCACTTCGGGCGCACGCCGATCATGCGGGCGTGGTTCTTCATCGTGTTCCCCGCGCTGGTGCTCAACTACCTCGGCCAAGCCGCGCTGGTGCTGGATGACCCCTCCGCCACCAAGGACCCGTTCTTCCTGCTCTTCCCGCCCGGCCTCCAGCTGCCGGTGGTGATCCTCGCGACCGCCGCGACGGTGATCGCGAGCCAGGCCGTGATCTCGGGGGCGTTCTCCCTCACCCGCCAGGCCGTGCAGCTGGGGCTGCTGCCTCCGCTGACGATCCGGCAGACGTCGAAGCGCGAGGGCGGCCAGATCTACCTGCCCGCCGTGAACCTGCTGCTGTTCATCGGGGTGATGGCGATCATGCTGACGTTCCGGTCATCCGCGGCGCTGACCACGGCGTACGGCGTGTCGGTGACCGGCGCGCTCGTCGTGGACACCATCCTGCTGCTCCTGGTGGCGCGGCCACTCTGGCACTGGAAGCTGTGGAAACTCATCGTGGCGGCCGTGGTGTTCGGTGGGCTGGAGCTCACGTTCCTCGCCGGCAACCTCTCCAAGATCATCCACGGCGGGTGGGTGCCGCTGCTCATCGCCACGGCGGTCATCGTGCTGATGACGACCTGGCGGCGCGGCCGACAGCTCGTGCAGGAGGACCGCCGCGAGCGCGAGGGTCCGCTCGACCAGTTCATCGAGAAGATCAACACCAAGAAGGTGCCGCGGGTGAAGGGCATCGCGGTCTTCCCGCACCCGAACAAGGAGACGACCCCGCTCGCCCTGCGCGCCAACGTCGAGCACAACCACATCGTGCACCAGCACGTGATCATCGTCTCGGTGCTCACCGAGAACGTGCCGCACGTGACGCGCTCGAAGGCGTTCAGCGCCGACGACCTGGGCTACGCGGATGACGGCATCGAGCACATCACCATCAGGTTCGGCTTCTCCGACGACCAGGACCTGCCGCGTGCCCTCCGCGCCGCCTGCCTCGCCGAGGTGCTGCACCTCGACCCCGCCGAGATCAAGACGGCGTCGTACTTCATCTCGCGCGGCGGCATCCGCATCACCAAGCGCGGAAAGGGGATGGCGGGCTGGCGCAAGAAACTCTTCGTGGGCATCGCGCACAACGCCGCCGACCCGGCCGCCCGCTTCACGCTGCCGCCGCAGCGCACGGTGACGATGGGGAGCGACGTCGAGATCTGAGCGTGTGGCGAACTACGCCAGCGTGCGCTCGAGGTGCCAGACCTTGGCGACGATCCGCCAGCCGTCCGGGCCGTCGACGAACGAGAGCAGGTCGACGAAGATGCTGTCGAGAACTCGCAGGCGCACGTGCACGACGGCCGCGGCATCCGACAGCCAGTCGATGCCGACGATCTCCTCCTCCCTGGCCTGGCCGACGGATGCCGGGGAGGCGCGGTTCGCGACGACCTCGCGCCACTGCGCGAACGGCTCGGCGAACACCGGGCCCTCGTCGACGTCGAACAGCGAGCTGGCGGGGTGGAAGACGGCGTCAAGCAGCGTCGCGTCGCAGGTGTAGAGCGCGCGGAAGTACGTGTCGACGGCGTCGTGGAGTTCCTGGGTGCGTGGCATGGGTCGATGCTGGCACGCGCGCGCATTGCGCGACGGGTTCGCGCGCTGCGATGACAGGAGTTCGCCGCAGGTTGGCAGAGAGTCGCGGCCAGCTGGACAAAAAGAACGCCACCCGGGGGTGACGCTCTTCTCTTTGGTGCGCCCGGAGGGATTTGAACCCCCGACCTATTGATCCGTAGTCAATTGCTCTATCCGCTGAGCTACGGGCGCATGCGCGGGCGAAACCCGGCCTGTCGACTATACCAGCCGATCGGGGCAGTCGGATTCCGCGGCCGGTTGTTACGAGCGCTGTCGTTTGTACGGGCGCGACGGTGACAAGCCTCAGCGCGATCGTGACAAAGTGCAGCGCAGACGACAGACCTGCGCGGGCGGCCCCTTCGAGAGCCTTCCCCACCGAGCCGCCAGCCGATTCTGACGAATCGTCCGGACTGCGCGGCGTGGGCCCAGGGACCGGCGTGCTCAGACATCCAGGCCCATGCCCATGGGGTCGACCGCGCGGTCGTCCGCCAGGTGGGCGCCACCGACGGGGGTGGACTGCCAGTCGTCCAGGTGCCAGCCGCGGTCGTGGGAGTGCAGGGTGACCAGCCCCGTGTTGTCGAGCTGGTGCGTGCCCGCGAAGACGCCGTTCGTGTTGTCGCAGCGTGCGGCCACCCAGGTGCGGATGGCGGCACCGTGGCTCACGACCAGCACGTCGTCCCCCGCCGACCGGGCCTGCTCGATGGCCGCGTCGAAACGCAGGAAGAACTCGTGGCCTGTCTCGCCGCCCGGCATCCTGAGGTCCAGCTCGCCTCGCGCCCACGCGAACGCGGTCGTGTTGTAGACCCCCTGGGAGTGCCGGTCGTTCTTCATCTCGAGGTCGCCGGCCTGGATCTCCTTGAGCCCGTCGAGGATCGTCGCGTGGATGCCCCGCGCCCGCTCGAGCGGCAGCGCCGTCTGCTGCGTGCGGATGAGGGTGGAGACGAACACGGCATCCACCGGTTCGAGCGCGGCCGGCACCGCGGATGCCTGCCGCTCCCCGATCGCGGTGAGCGGCGCCCCGGGCACCGCCGTATCGAGGGCACCGATCACGTTGGACTCGGTCTGGCCGTGGCGCAGCAGCAGCAGTCGCATCAGTCGGAGAGCACCTTTCGCTGGGCGAGGTGATCCCAGTCGTGCTGGAACAGCGCCCCGAAGTAGGCCGCCGCCTGCGCGTTGTGGATGATGACGCCCGCATCCCGGTTGGAGAGCGTGCCGGCGGTCGACCAGTTCTGGCTGCTCACCAGCACGCTCGAGCCGTCGACCACGATGCCCTTGTTGTGCACGTTGTTCTGGATCTTCACGCCGTTCAGCACGTCGAGCCCCGCGGCCTGAAGCTGCTCCAGGTAGCCGGCCGTCTCGTACTCGCTCATGATGATCTTCACGTCGACGCCCGCCTTCTGCCGCGCGATCACGGTGTCGACCAGGTCGGCGAACGCGGCCGATGTGTCGCCCGCCACCTTCGGCAGCTCGATGTACTGGAACTGCATGTGCAGCGTCGTCGCCGCGCTGAGGATGAGCGCCTTCACCGCCTTCACGTACACGCCGGGGTCTGGCGTGAGCAGCGGCGTGATCCACATGGTTGCAGTCACCTGCGTCTGCGGCTGGAACGAGGCGAACGGCGGCGTCTGCGCCTTCCTCATGCCGACGGCCGCGGGGGAGGGGGCGGATGTCGCGGGCGGCACATTGTGCGCGGCCGCCACCGTGAGGTCGTGCTCGAGGT
>JAODAU010000316.1 GCA_025463615.1 Microbacteriaceae bacterium
CCCTCGACTACGAGTGGGTGGAGAAGTACGACCTGCCCGTCACCTTCGCCGCGGAGTCCATCGTGCGCCCCGAGGAGTTCCTCGAGCGCCAGGAGGCCAAGCGCCTCGACCCGTCGGCCCAGCTCGCGCTCGTCTCCGCGCGCGAGGCCTGGAAGGATGCCGGATCCCCCGAGGTCGCCCCCGAACGCCTCGGCGTCGACTACGCCACCGGCATCGGCGGCCTGTGGACCCTGCTCAACGGCTGGGACACCCTTCGCGAGAAGGGCCCGCGCCGCGTGCTCCCGATGACCGTGCCCATGCTCATGCCCAACGCCGCCGCGGCCGCGATCAGCATGGACCTGGATGCCCGCGCCTTCGCCCGCACGGACGTGTCGGCGTGCGCCTCCAGCACCGAGTCCATCTCCAACGCCTATGACCACCTGCAGCAGGGCCTCGCCGACGTGATCGTCGCCGGCGGGACCGAGTCGGTCATCCACCCCTTCACCATCTCGGCGTTCGCCGGCATGCAGGCGCTCTCCAAGCGCAACGACGACCCCGCGACCGCCTCGCG
The DNA here is from genome assembly GCA_025463615.1 of Microbacteriaceae bacterium. The sequence goes on from JAODAU010000316.1 coordinate 551, forward strand.
CCCCTACGACGTGTCGCGCGACGGCTTCGTCATGGGCGAGGGCGCGGCCACGATCGTCATGGAGACCGAGGAGCACGCGCTCGCCCGCGGCGCCCACATCTACGCCGAGATCGCCGGTGGCGGCGTGACCAGCGACTCGTACCACATCACCGCCCCCGACCCCGAGGGCAGGGGCGCGGCCCGCGCGGTCTTCGCCGCCCTCGAGCAGGCCGGCGCGACCGTGGACGACGTGGCGCACATCAACGCGCACGCCACCAGCACCCCGGTCGGCGACATCGCCGAGTACAAGGCGCTCGTCGCCGTGTTCGGTGACCGGCTGGGCGACATCCCCGTCTCCGCCACGAAGGGCGCCACCGGCCACCTGCTCGGAGGCACCGGCGCGCTCGAGGCGATCTTCACCATCCTCGCGCTGCGCGACCGCACGGCCCCGCCGACGATCAACATCACCGAGCAGGACCCGGAGATCCCGCTGGATGTCGTCACGTCGCCGCGTGCGCTTCCCGAGGGCCCGCTGCTGGCGATCAGCAACTCGTTCGGGTTCGGTGGCCACAACGCGGTGCTCGCGATCAGGAGCGTGTAGCCGACAACGGCGTCGGTACCCATGCGGATCGCAATAGTCAGCGACTACTTCCTCGACTACGTCGGCGGCGCCCAGACGTCGATGAAGCAGCAGAAGCTCGCCCTCGAGGAGGCCGGCCACACCGTGGTCATGGTCTCGGCCCGGCGCGGGCTGTCACCGCGGCGCGTTCACCCGCAGGCGGACGGCATCCGGCTGCAGCCCAATTACACGATCCCGGTGCTGCAGCTGCCGATCATCCCGAACAACCGGCATGTTCGCGCGCACCTCGAGAAGTTCTTCCGCGACGAGCGCATCGAGGTCGTGCACGTGCAGACCGAGTTCAGCCTCGCGCGGGCCGCGGCGGACGTCGCGGCGGTGCTCGGCATCCCCGTCGTCCACACGGTGCACACCTTCTACTGGGCCAGCGAGGGCGGCCCGCAGCGGTCGATCGCGTGGTTCCTGCGCTGGGGCCTGCAGGTGGTGACCAAGTCGACGATCTCGCGCCAGGTGTTCACGCCCCGCGTCGCAGACAATCTCATGCGCAACCTCACGCTGGGCATGGCTCTGCGGGCGGATCGGGTCATCTCCCCCTCCGCGCACCAGGCGCGCGACCTCGCCGCCGCCGGCGTCCGCGGGGAGATCGCCGTCGTGCCGAACCCCGTGGCGACCTCGGCGACCGTCTCGTCGCCGCTTCCCGCCGGAAAGCGTCCCAGCTTTCTCTGGGTGGCGCGCTGCGAGCCGATCAAGCGCCCGCTGGTCTTCGCCCGCGCGGCCATCGACGCGCTCGCCCGCACCGGTGACGGATTCTCGGTGGACTTCGTGGGCGACGGGGCGGACCTAGCGGAGCTGAAGTCGCTCGCTGCGGCGCACCCCGAGATCCGCGTGCAGGGCGCCCTGTCGCACGAGGCCGTGCTGAAGCTCATGGACGATTCTTCGGCCGTGGTGCTGTCGTCGCTGGGGTTCGACAACCAGCCGATGACGATCGCCGAGGCGGTGAGCCGCGAACGCGGCGTGCTCTACTGCGACCCGAAGCTGCGCGAGGGCCTCAGCAACTCCGGCTTCCTGTCGGAGACGCCGGACGAGGCGGGACTCGCGGATGCCATCGTGGCGCTCGTCGAGGACCCCGAGCTCCTGCCGGAGCTCTCGCGGGGCGCGCTCGTAGACCGCGAGCTGTTCTCCCCGTCGAACTACGTGGCGCGAGTGACCGAGGTCTACCGCTCCGTCATGTAGCGGGTTCTAACCAACCTTATGCAGCCAGACGACCTGGTTCGTGTCGCTCGCGTGGCGGAAGGCCTCCAGCTCGTCGTCCCAGGCCTGGCCGAGGGCGAGCCGCAGTTCGCGGTGCAACTCGAAGGCGTCCGATCCGGCGATCTCCATCGCGTAGCGCACGCGATCCTCGGGGATGACGACGTTGCCGGCCGTGTCCGTCTGCGCGTAGAAGATGCCGAGGTCGGGCGTGTGCAGCCAGCGCCCGCCATCGCTTCCGGGGGTGGGATCCTCTGTCACCTCGTAGCGCAGGTGTTCCCAGCCCCGCAGCGCGGACGCGAGCGCCGCACCGGTGCCCTGGGCGCCCTCCCAATAGAACTCGGTGCGCATGGAGCCCTTGAGTACGGGCTGGTCGTTCCAGTCGAAGTTGACGGCGCGATCGAGTGCGCGACCGGCCGCCCACTCGACGTGGGGGCACAGCGCGCGCGGAGCGGAGTGCACAAAAAGCACACCGCGCGTCACCGCGGCCTTCTGTGCGGTGTCGCCAGCTTGTGTTGCAGTCACGATTTCTCCATTCCGTTGAGGTGCGACTTCCCCATCGACCTCGGAACGGTGACTGCATAGCTATGAAGTTTTCGACGGCAAGCCGTCAGCACTGATTATCCCTGATGAGAG
>JAODAU010000319.1 GCA_025463615.1 Microbacteriaceae bacterium
AACCAGCTGAAGTTGCCCGTGAGGTCCTGGTCGAGCTTCTTGAACCAGGCGCCGCCGACGGGGAGGCCGGGGCCGGCGACGTTGAACAGCACCTCCGTGCTCGAGCCGGCGAGAGGCGGGTCGAAGATCGCCGCGGCGACGCCGGTGGGGTAGGCCGCCGACGCCGGCGTGAGCGGCCCGACGCGCAGGTCGAGGTCCTGCAGCTGGCCGCCGCTCGCCAGGACGTCGCGCTGGCTCACCTGGACGACCTTGGGCCGCTGGCCGCCGTGCACCACGAGCGGCGTGTCGACGGCCGTCTTGGCGGCGCCCTGCGCGCCTGGCAGGGCACCAGGCGCCCACGTGTTGACGCGCACGACCACGGTGAACTGCCGGAGCCCGAACGTCGTGTCGAGGAGGCCTCGCAGGAGGTCCACCCCGGGCAGGAGAGCGGCGCGCGCGGTGGTCATGGCTCAGCCCATCCCCGCGAGCGATGAGCGCTGGTTCCGGGCCCACCCGTGGCCCTGGTAGCCGCGCCCGCCGAAGATGTCGCCCCGCACCTCGACGCCGAACAGCGACGAGAGCATCCCGACCCACATGCGGCCGATCTCCTTCTTCCCCTCGGTCTGCGCGTTGTTGGCGCCGAGCACCGCGTCCCCCTTGTCGGCCGACTGGAAGCCGGCGAGGGGGAGCGCGGTGCTCTGGATATCGTTGAGCACCGTCGTGACGTTGGCCGCGTAGGAGAGCGCCAGCGCGCTCGCGTCGGGGTCGTTGCCCACGCTGGTCATCACCCCCTCGAGCACGGGATCCTGGAACTGCCACACGCTCGGAAGCCCGAGGTAGGAGCGGAACAGGGCGAGCTGCGGGGTGGTGAAGGCCATCGGGGTTCCGGTCTCCGGTCAGGGCGAGACGAGGAGCAGCGCCTGGGCGTTGAAGGCCGCGGCGAAGTGCGCGTTCATCTTGGCGTGGAGCGCGGTCGCGAGAGCCGCGAGCGTGGTGGCGTCGGTCGCGTCCGCGGTCGACACCGTGTTCGTCGCGTCGGCGAGAGGGTGATTCGCAGTCGCGGCGCAGTGCAGGTTGTACTGCGCCTTCACCTCGTTGAGACGCGCCTCGCACGTGCCGAGCGTGGTGCCCGCCGGCGTCGTGAGAACGTGCGTCGCGTCCGCCGCGATGTGCGCGCCGATGCCCGTGGTCGCGTCGGCCGCGCTGGCGATGTGCGCGACGTACTGCGCCGAGATGTCGGCCGTGATGGCGACCTGCGCGGCGAGCAGCGAGCCGGCCGTGATGTCGGCCACGGTGACGGCCTGCGTGGCGTCCGCGTGGAAGATGAGACCACCCCGGAGCTTGAGCAGGTCCAGGCGCATCTTGTTGACGTGGACGAGCACCGCGTTGGCGATGAGGGGGACGAGGGCGCGGATGGAGAGGGCCATGGGTCGTCTCCGATCAGGCGATGTTGAGGCGCTTGCCGCAGGCGTTGGGCCGCGTGACCACGAGCTGCGGGTAGCACTTCAGGAAGGCCTTCTGGCTGTCGCCCGTCTTGGCGAGCAGCTCCATGACGATGCCCAGCGGGATCGTCTCGAAGCCGTCGGTGAGGCCGCCGAGGGCCTGCGCCTCGTCGCTCGGGAAGACGGCCATGGACAGCTCGGCCGGGAGGTACTGGATCGAGACGTACCGGCTGTTGAGGTAGTAGATCGCGCCGTCCGGGCAGAAGACGTCGGCGATGAACGTGGTCCCGTCGAACTTCAGCGCGTCGACGCCGCCGTCGAGCGTGATGGTCTGCGAGGCCGTGGGGACCGCGTTGGTCTGGACCACGTAGAACTTCTGCGGGTCGAACAGCGCCGCGATCTTGTTGAACGTGTTCTGGGAGACCAGCGCGACGTCGGGCTTGTAGCCGCTGGCCAGCTTGATGGCGGCCTGGTCGGCGCGGATGGTGGCGAAGGTGAGCGCCGCGGCCGGGCCGGCGGCGTTGAACACGCTCGGGATCCAGAACGCGTTCGCGCCCACGGTGCGGTCGATCAGCGCGTACGTGTTGTTGGCGGTGCCGATGGCGAGGTCGAGGCCGACGAGGCTCTTGTTGTCGCCCGAGATGCCGCCGGCGCCGGTGTAGATGTCGGTGTTGATGAGCTTGGCCAGCGCCTCGCTCGCGTTGACCATCTGCCGGGCCCACATGCGGACGTTGCCCGCCGGCGTGCGCGAGGTGGCCGCCACGGCGAGCGCGGTGCCGGTCACGTGCCACGGTGCCCAGTAGCGGGCCCACGGCTGCGACGCGGCCGTCTGGGAGTCGCTGCCGAAGTTGGTGGGGTCGGCGCCCTCGGCGAAGGCCTCGGCGACCTGGCCGCTGCCCTCGGCGACCCACGCGGCGTTCGGGCCCTCGCCCGCCTCGAAGGTCGGCGCGAAGAGCGCGAGCGCCACGCTCGCGCGGTTGATCTGCCTCACCACGTCGCCCGCGTAGTTCTGGGCAACGATGATGAGCGCCTGAGTCAGGGGAACGTCGGCCATGGGTCAGTCCTCGGAAAAGGGAAGGAAGGAAGAGGGGTTTCGGATCAGCCGCGGCGCTCCTCGAGCTCCCGCAGGGTCTTGGCCAGCGGGTCCTCGCGGTCCTCGGGCTTGCCGCCGGCGGGGGCGCCCGGGGCGCGCGCGGGC
>JAODAU010000323.1 GCA_025463615.1 Microbacteriaceae bacterium
CGTCGGTGGCGGCCATAACGGGCTCACCGCCGCCGCCTACCTCGCGCTGGCCGGCCAGCGCGTGACCGTCCAGGAGCGGCTCGATCACGTCGGCGGGGCGGCCGTCTCCGCCCAGGCGTTCGAGGGCGTGGACGCCAGGCTGTCGCGGTACTCGTACCTGGTGTCGTTACTGCCGGCGCGCGTCATCCGCGATTTGAAGCTCGACATCACGCTCGCTCGACGGCGCTACTCGTCGTACACCCCGGAGCCCGGCACCGACCGAGGCGTGCTGGTCGACAACGCGGATGCCGCGGCCACCGCCACCGCGCTGGGCACCGACGCCGCCGCCTGGATGTCGTTCTACTCGGGCACCGCGCGCCTGGCCCGCAGCCTCTTCTCCACCGTGACGGAGCCTCTGCTCACCCGCACCGAGGCGCGCACCGCCCTCGGCGACGACCGGCTCTGGGCGGAGCTCATCGAGCGCCCGGTCGGCGAGACCATCGCGAGAACCTTCCAGAGCGACCTCGTGCGCGGCGTCGTGCTCACCGACGCCCTCATCGGCACCTTCGCCCCCAACGTCGACGAGTCGCTCGCGGGAAACCGGTGCTTCCTCTACCACGTGATCGGCGGCGGAACCGGGGACTGGGACGTTCCCGTCGGCGGCATGGGCGCGGTCACGGGCGAGCTCGCGAGGGCCGCGCGCCTCGCCGGTGCGGAGATCATCACGGGCGCAGAGGTGACGTCGATCATGCCCAACGGCGAGGTGACCTATCGGGAGGGTGACGACGAGCACGTCCTCACCGCGACCTGGGTGCTCGCGAATGTCGCGCCGTACGAACTGGCCCGACTCATGAATGAGGAGGCGGACCGTCCCGAGGGCGCGCAGGTCAAGGTGAACCTGCTCGTGTCACGCCTGCCCCGCCTGAGAGACGCGAGCGTGGACCCGGTTGCCGCCTTCGGGGGCACCTTCCACATCAACGAGGAGTGGTCCCAACTGGGCGCGGCATACGACGCGGCGACCGGCGGTGCGGTGCCGACCCCGCTGCCATGCGAGATCTACTGCCACTCGCTCACCGACCCGAGCATCCTCTCGCCGGAGTTGCGGCAGAGCGGCGCCCAGACCCTCACGGTCTTCGGGCTGCACACCCCCGACCGGCTCGTGACCGAGCAGAACAACGACGCCCGCCGCGCGGAACTGCAGGCCGCCGTGATCGACAGCCTCGACAGCGTGCTCGCCGAGCCCATCGAAGGGCTGCTGCTGACGGATGCCGCCGGCCGCCCCACGATCGAGACGAAGACGACCCTCGACCTCGAGCACGCCCTGCACATGCCCGGCGGCAACATCTTCCACGGCCCGCTCGCCTGGCCGTTCGCCGAGGATGACGCGGCGCTCGCCACCCCCGCCGAGCGCTGGGGCGTCGCGACCGCACATCCGCGGATCCTGCTCTGCGGGGCGGGCGCGCAGCGCGGGGGCGCCGTGAGTGGGATCGGCGGGCACAATGCGGCGATGGCGGTGCTCGAGGCATCCTGAGTTCTCTCGCACGCGGGCGTGCGTGCGGGCGGGCGTGCGTGCGGGCCTGATTGCTCCCTCCTGCAGTCGCGTCCCCGCGGCTAGGGTCGGACTATGAGCGCAGTGCAGGCCACCGGCCGTGTCGTCCGAGACCGCGAAGGCCTCGAACTCATCGTCGAGCGCCGTGTCGCGGCTCCCTCGAGCGAGGTCTGGGAATGGCTGACCGTGCCCGCTCGCCTCAGGAAGTGGATCGGCGCCTGGAAGGGCAGGCCTGCGGTAGGCGGCACGATCGAGTTCACGATGCTGTTCGAGGAGGGCGCGACCGCCGAAACGGTCACGATCCTGGATTGCGTTCCCGCGGAGCGCTTCTCTGCCGAGTGGGCCGCGGGGGGAAGCAACTGGCGGATGGGATTCTCGCTCGCCGAGGTCGACGGCGCGACGAGGCTCTACCTCGCCCACCGGCTCTCCGATGCTCGCGAGGCCGGCAGCGTCGGTCCGGGCTGGGAGTACTACCTCGACCGCATGATCGCCGCGCGCGCGGGCGCCCCGCTGCCTGAATTCGCCGACTACTACCCGGTGCAGCGCCCGTACTACGAGCGGCTCGCCATGGATGGCGATCCGGTCGGATGGCCGGGCACCTAGGGCCCCATGGCGTCCCCGCAACTGGCCGCCTGCGCCCGCGCGACCCGCTCCGACACCACCATCCGCGTGCCTTCTACGTCGCGGCGGGTCCAATGGACGACCACGGACTGGTCTGCGAGCACACCCAGCCGCGAAGCCCCTTGCTTCACCAGGATGTGAAGGTCATCACGGCCGGACTTTGCATCCGGCCCCGCCGCCGCAGCGGCCGCCCCCTCGGCGGCAGCGCGTGTCTCCTCGGCGGCAGCGCCCGTCTCCTCGGCGGCAGCGCGCGTCTCCTCCCTTCCGGCATAGAAAGCCAGTGCGCTGACACAGGCAAGGCGGCCGCCAACGCGGAGAGCGCGGAGTATCGCCGGCGGCGTATCCAACGAGGCATACTGCCCTCGGCGCACCCGCAGGATCTTGCGGTAATAGAGCGCCATATCGATCGTCTCCGGCCAACATCGCATGCCGATCAACTCGTCCCGCGACGCGAATCCGCCGAGTAACTCAAGGGCCTCCGGAACCTTCACCACACCACCCTCGCTCGTGTCGTGGCACCGCGCGTGGCCCTGGCCCCAACCCGTGGAGATCGTGCCGGCAGCGAGGGTGTGAACGAGTCGTCCGCGGAACAGGCCAAGCGGCAGCGCGGTCGCTCGGCAGCTCGGTCGGTCCCTCAGTCGCTGGGTCGCCTGGCGGCGCGGGAGCTCGGCAGTTCGGGAACTCGACAGCTCGGCCGCAAACACTCTGGTAACTCAGCACATTAGTAAGGCCCC
>JAODAU010000340.1 GCA_025463615.1 Microbacteriaceae bacterium
ACCTCGACGCGATCCGTCGGCTGCAGGCCCGGATCGTGGAGCCGGTGCAGGCGCTCGGCGACGAGGTCGCGGTGCGGCGCTGAGCGCGCACTAACCCCGCTTCACCGACCGTCGGCGGCCGGCGAGGACTCGCGCGACCACGATCGCGAGCCCGGCCAGGATGGCCAGGAGAGCCGCCGCGGCCGGGTTCGTCGGGTCGCTTCCGGTGCTCGCCAGGGCGCTCGACCCCGGCGCCGCCGCGAGGGCCGCTCCCGGCTGGAAGCCGAGGACCGGCGCCGGGCCCGCCGTGACCGCGGGCGCCGCCGGGTCGTGCACGGAGCCGTTCTCGAGGCCGTCGTCATCCCCGACCCCGCCGTCCGGCACCGTCAGCACCACATTGGTCGAGAGCCCGAACAGCGGCAGGTTCGCCGCGGTCACGGCGCCGCCGTAGCCGGCGATCGAGCTGTAGCCGTAGTCGAAGAACGCCGGGGTGTGGCGCGGCGAGTACTTCCACCATCCGTTGATCACCGTTCCGGGCAGGGTGAAGGCGACCTGGGCGAAGCCGCCCGGGTCGATCCCCGTCACCGTCCAGTCGATGAGGCCGAGGGGGAAGACCGCGCCCGGGTGGCCGCTCGGGTCGGGGTCATCCATCGGCGAGACGTTCTGCAGCGTGCCCGTGCCCGTCGAGAGCACGATCCACTTCTGGTTGTCCCCCACGAACGCCGCCGACTTGCCCGACCCCGCGAGGGCGCCGGTGCCGGGGTAGGCGCCCTCGACCGCGTCGGGGATGCCGTCGGCATCCGAGTCCTGGCCCGCCGCCGAGGCGACGCAGTTGGAGAACGTCGAGGTGGATCCGGCCACCGTCACCATCACGGTCAGCCCGGCCAGGTCGGTGCGGTCGGCGATGCTCAGCACCCGCAGGCTCTCGCCCGTGGTCGGCGTGGTGAACAGCGGCACGCGGCCCTCGGGGTCGGCACAGCTGGAGTTGCCGAACACCTCGATGCTGCCCGCCGCCGTCGGCACGTCGCGCAGCACCAGGAAGGTGCGCGCGGAGGCGCCGTGCGTCACGAGGTCCGCGGCGAGCACGGTCGGCGCGGACGGCGCGCCCGTCACGCCGACGCCGCCGGTCGTGGCGGAGATCGCGTTGTGCAGCATGCTCACGACGGCCGGGGTCGTGACCGCGATCGCGTTCGTCGAGCTGTTGGCGATCGTGTTGTCGTGAATGGATGCGGCGGCCTGCGCCTCGATGCCGACGCCGTTGGCGAGCGGACCCGCGGTGATGCGCCCGAAGGTGTTGCTGCCGACATCCGCCCCGGCAGCGACCAGCTGGAGGCCCGTGGCGTTGCCCGCGACCGTGTTGCCCCGGCCGGCCCCGCCGATCACCGCGCCGGTCGCGTGGGACCCGACGAGGATCCCGATCACGTTGGCGGCGGCGGATGACCCGAACTTCGCGGCGCCGACCCGGTTCGAGAACACCTGGGCGTTAGGGCCGCCGAGCGAGATGCCCGCGCGCGCCGAGTTGCCGACCGTGTTGTCGGGCCCGATCGTCGCGTTCGGACCCAGGGCCGAGATGCCGGCGTCGCCGATCGGGAGCGCGGTTGTCCCGTCCGCACCGAACCCGATCGTGTTGCCGCTCACGACGGCGCCCGTCACATCGGGGTCGATGTCGATGCCCGTGAACTCCCCGCCCACCGAGTTCTGCGACACGGTCGGCGCGGGCACGCCGGAGAGCTTGATGCCCGAGTACAGGCTGACCGAGGCGGCGGACGATGCGCCGACGGTGTTGCCGTTGACCGCGAGCCGCGCGCCCGATCCGGACACCCAGATCTCCTTGTCGTCGTGGTTCAGCACGGTGTTGCCGCTGATCGTGGTGTTGTCGGCGGCATTCCACACCTCGATGCCCTCGGCGACGCCGCCGGTCGTCGGCCGGGTGACCGTGCCGATGCGGTTGCCCGAGATCGTGTCGCCGGTGCCGAGGAGCGGCCCGTCCAGGGGACCGCCGAGCCCCACTCCCCCGGGGTAGTGGTAGCCGATGGTGACCAGCCCGTCGCCGGCATCCTGCACGGACACCTGCACGTTGCCGGAGACGAGGAGGTCGGTCGTCGCCCCGGCGAGCTGGTTGCCGGTGACGACCGCGCCCGGAACGCCGTCGAGGCGCAGGTTGACCCGCGCGGCGCCCAGCAGCGAACTCTGGTCCGCCGCGACGCCGATCAGGTTGCCGGTCACCTGCGGCGAGACGATGCCGGCCCCGGCGAGGGACAGGTTCGTGGTGAAGCCGGCGATGTGGTTGCCGCTGACGACGATTCCGTTGACCGGCACGTCGGCACCCGAGAAGACCACGACACCGAGGGGACCGGATCCGGGCACCAGGGTGCCGTCGGCACGCTCGCCGATCCAGTTGTCCTGCACGACCAGGGAGCTGATCGGCGCGATGGGGGAGATGGCCGCGGCCTGCACCGTTCCGGCGATCACGTTGCCCGCTCCCGGGCCGCCGATGGTGACTGCGCCGCTCGAATCAGCCACCACCCCGAACTTCGGCGCGCCCGCCACGCCGCCGGGCGACACCCCGATCGAGGACGACGTCAGTGTCGCCCCCGCGCTGCCGTCGAAGAAGACCCCGAAGTCGCCGCTCGAGACCACCGAGACCTTCGTGATGGTCACCCCGGCCGCGTTCTTCACGTGCAGCGAGGAGCCCGAGATCGTCGGCATCCCCGAGGCCTCGGTGCCGTCGATCGTCGCGCCCGTCTTCGTGATCTCCGGCAGGGCCGACGCGGCGGTGATCGTGGTCGACCCGGCGGGCAGGGCGAAGGCGATCCTGGTGCCGCCGACCCCGGCATCCAACGACTGGATGGCGGCGCGCAGGGTGCACTCGGGCGCGGCCGGCGTGCCGACCGTGCCCCCGGTGTCGCAACCGCGGTTCGGGTCGGTGGCCGGGGCGTCGCCCGTGGAGTTGACGATCAGCGAGGGCTCCGTCAGCGTGTGCCCGACCGATGTGGAAGTCGTGCCCGCCGAGTCCACGACGACCAGGGATGCCGTGTGCGGCGACCCGTCGGCATACGTGTGGTGGGCGGTCGGCGTGGTCGTCGTCTCGGTCGAGCCGTCGCCGTAGGTCCAGCGGTAGCTCGCGACGGTCGCGGGGCTCACCGCGGTGGAGGCCGAGCCGTCGAAGGTCCACTCGTGCGCCGCCGGCCCCGAAAGTGCCGCGCTGAAGGCGGCGGTCGGCGGGGTCGCCGGCGTCGTGGCCGGATGCAGCGGAATGAAGATCTGCGCCCCGCCCACCTGCGCGGCCAGGAACTGGTCACCGGTGAAGCGCCCGAAGTCGTCGTTGAGCGAGAAGTTCACGGTGCACGGCACGCCGATGGTGCACACCACCTGCCACGTCGAGAGCTGGCCCACCTGCTGGCCGCCTATGATCTCGGGGTAGTAGAGCCAGCCGTGCGAGGTGGCGCTGAAGACCTGCTCCCAGTGGTCGGTCATCGAACTGGTGATGGAGATCCAGGTCTGCCCGTTCGGCGCGTGGGTCGGGGTGAGCGTGACGACGGCCTGGTGCAGCGCTGTCACGGTCGCGCTGCCCAGGGTGAAGTAGTTGCGGTAGTCGACGATGGGGCAGGGCCAGGCGCTCGCCGGATCGGTCGCGGCGCAGTAGTCGGCGATGCCGCCCGGCCGCGCGGTGTACGAGAAGCCGGCGGTCTGCGGCTGGCCGGCGCTGATCGGCTGCACGATGAGGTCGCTCGGCTGCGCCCCCGGCACGTCGGACCAGACGACGGCCGCCGAGGCGGACTGTGCCGCGAGCGGGAGGGCCCCGACGGCGAGAAGTGCGGCGACCGCGAGCGCGGCGACGCGACGAGACGAACGGGACATGGAAAGACCTCCGGGTGGACTCCGGGGCACACTCTCGCAGACCGGCCGACCGCGCGATATCCCCCGAACGGCGTATTCCTCCAGGGGCGCGGATCAGGCGTCGGCGTGGTGGGCGAGGATCTCGTCCGCCGCCGCGACCGCTCGCACTCGGCCCGAGACGCCGAGCTTGCGGTAGATCGTGTCGAGGTGCTTCTTGACCGTCGAGGGTGCCACGTGCAGCCCCGCCGCGATCTGGGCGTTGGTGGAACCCGTGCGCACAAGCGCGAGCACCTCGGCCTCGCGCGGGCTGAGCCCGACGACGGCGAGCCGGGGCTCCACGGGGCGGGCCCCGCCCGGCTGGGCGAGCACGGCATCCGGTCGCTGCGTTCCGCCCGGCAGGAAGCGCAGCACCAGGCGCCGCTCGCCGACCGCCGCGCTGAGCGGGCGCAACAGCTCGTCGTCACCGCGCGCGAGGCCGGCCCGCTGCCGCTCGATCCAGCGCAGCACCGTGGTCGGGAGCACGCTCTCGATCGCCGGTCGCCCGAAGAAGCGGTACACCTCGAGCAGCGCGCCCTCCGTGACCTCGACCGGCGGATCCGCCAGCAGGATGACCCCGGATCCGGCGCTGTCGAGGGCCTTCGCGCTCGCGGCGAGCAGGGCGGTGAGGCGGGCCCGCTCGCGCGCGTTGCGCCAGCCCTGCGCGAGGTGCGGGCGCACCAGGTTGAGCACCGCGCGGTCCCGCTCGTCGAAGTCGCGGGTGCCGCGGTTCATCGCGAACGCGACCACCGTCGGGCGCGGCGCGGCCAGCGCGATCGACATCTGGAACTCGACGCCGAGAAGGCGGTAGAAGCCGTCGTACAGCGGGTTCGCGCGCCACTCCTCCACCGTGGCGAAGTCGGAGATCTTGAACGCCGAGCCGTCGCCGCTTGCCGCGAATGCGGCGATCAGCGGATGCCCCGCCGAATGCCGCGCGAGCAGCTCCTCGCCCCCCGGCGGAACCGGCACCTCGGCGGGGTTCGACCAGAACTCGAAGCGCCCGGCCGACGGCTCGACCTCGTTGAGCGACGTGATCTCCGACGACACCAGGGTGGCCAGCCCGGCGAGCGCCGCCTGCGCGAATGCGTCCGGTGTGTCGGTCTCGGAGACGGCGTGCATCACGTCGAAGGCCGCGCGGTAGTCACGCTCCGAGATCCTGGCCATGGCGTTCGCCCTCCGTCACCCGACGGCGACACGAGTCGGACGTTACTACACGGGTCGGGCGCGGTGAAAAAGTGCGAAATTCGACTTGGCACTCAGCCCCCGAGAGTGCTAAATAATTAAGTACACAACCTTGAGTCGCATCGACTCATATACACGAAAGGGGAATCTACATCATGGCTATGTCTTTCGATCCTTTCAGCGAGATGGATCGCCTCACGAGCTCGCTCCTCGGGGTCAGGCAGGGTCCGCGCTTCATGCCGGTGGACCTCTACCGCGAGGGTGACCGGTACATCCTCAACGCCGACATGCCGGGCATCGACCCGGGTTCGGTGGATATCGACGTGGACGGCCAGCTGCTCACCATCCGCGCCCAGCGCACCGCGGCCACGGCCGAGGGGGCAAAGTGGCTGGCGCAGGAACGCCCGTCCGGTTCGTACCTGCGGCAGTTCAGTCTCGGCGACGGCGTCGACCCGGAGCAGATCAGCGCGCACTACGACAACGGCGTGCTCAGCGTGATCCTGCCGGTGAGCGAGCGGGCCAAGCCGCGCAAGATCGAGATCCACAGCGGATCGCAGAACCAGGTCACCGCATAGCGCAGTCCAGGGAGATCGTGCGATGACACCACGTGTCGCCTCGCTCTCGGAGGCGTCAGTCGATGAGTGCCTGCTCGCGATCGTGCTCGACGATCCCGAGCTGTTCGACCTCGAGTTCGCGACCCTGTCCGACGATGTCGAACCGCCAGTAGTGAACACTGACACCGCCGATCACCCGGCCCGCAGCGGATGTCCGCTGCCGTTCCCGCGCATCGCTGCGGCGCAGCCGCCCGGGCCCGCCCTCGCGACCGAGCCCGGGCGGGTGCGTTCCCCGCCTGCCAGGAAGCCCACACTGTGCCTCGGGTCAGCCGATCCAATCGGCGATGTCCGATACGACTGCGGGGTCGACGTGTTGGGGCGCCTCGTACTGTGCCGGTATGGACGCGCCCGAGCCCTGGAAGAACAGGTGATCGTCCGACTCGTAGACGCGGATGTCGACATCGGAACGATGGCCAAGACCCGCGCGCCATCCGACCAGGTCATCGGCCACGGTCACCTGGTAATCGCGGGCCCCCTGCAGGATGAGCATCGGGATGTCGAGCCCCGCAGCAGTCGCGACAGGGTCATCGTCGCGCAGGTCGAGCCAATACGAACCCGACCAGTTGAACGGGAGGTCGGCGGCGGCTGTCTCCATCGAGAGGCTTGGGCTGGCGACCAGGGCCGCCTGTGCTTCGATCGCCTCCAGAGCGGCAGAAGGCAGCGACTGCGGGCTGACGGCCGCGATGTGACGAGCCACGCGAACCGCCGCCTGCTGCATGGGTGAGGTGTCGCCGGCCAGAATCACGAGGCCGACGACCGACGTGTCGGCGGCGGCGACGCGAGGAGCGACCCTGCCGCCCAGGCTGTGTCCGAGAACGAAGATCCGGCGGGCGTCGACGCCGCGCTGCGCACGGAGAAGTCGCGCGGCGGCGAGTGCGCTCGGGATGTACTCGTCGCTTACAGTGAAGCCCGCTTCGGTCGCCAGCTCGGGATGCGTGTAGGTCAGCTTGTCGAACCGGATAACCGCGATCCCTCGGGTGGCCAAGCCCCAGGCAAGGTCCTTGAGGGGCTTGTTGGCCCCGCTGGTCTCGTCGCGATCGAACGGTCCGCCGCCCTGGAGAAGCACCACCCCGGGGTGCTTACCGAATCCGCGAGGCAACGTCAATGTTGCCGAGA
>JAODAU010000343.1 GCA_025463615.1 Microbacteriaceae bacterium
GGCCATCGACGTGCGGGCCGGCGCCGACCCCGATGGTGGGGATCCTGAGCTCCTCGGTGACGCGTTTCGCGACAGCCGACGGCACCATCTCCAGCACGACGGCGAACGCTCCGGCGTCCTCGACGGCGTGCGCGTCCGCCAGGAGCTGCTCGGCGCCCTCTCCGCGGCCCTGGATCATGTGGCCGCCGAGCTTGTGCTCGCTCTGCGGGGTGAAGCCGATGTGCGCCATGACAGGGATGCCGGCATCCACGATCCGGCGGATCTGCTCGGCGCTGCGCACACCGCCCTCGAGCTTGACCGCGTGGGCCTGCGTCTCCTTCATGAAGCGAAAGGCGGTGTGCAGCGCCTCGTCCGGCCCCGTTTCGTATGACCCGAACGGCATGTCCGCGACCACGAACGCGCGCTTGACCGAGGTCGCGACCGCGCGCGCCAGGGGGATGAGGTGCTCGATGGTCACGGGAAGGGTCGTGTCGAAGCCGTACACGTTGTTGCCCGCCGAGTCGCCCACGAGCAGGAAGTCGATGCCGGCGGCGTCGAAGATCGACGCGGTGAGCTGGTCGTAGCTCGTGAGACCGGTGATGGTGATCCCGTTCTCCTTCGCGTTCTGGAAGTGTCGGGTTCGAACGCGCTTCAGCGCCTGCTCAGCCATGGGAACGAGCCTACTCGCGCCCCGGCTCAGTCGGTCGGGCGGTAGGTGATCGGCAGCCGCCGGTCGCGGCCGAACGCCATGCCGCTGATCTTCGGCCCGATCGCGCCCTGCCGGCGCTTCCACTCCGAGCGGTCGACGAGCCCGGTCACGAAGTCGACGGTCTCGCGGTCGTAGCCGAGGTCGATCACATCCTGCCGGCCGAGCGCCCGCGTGATGTACGCGTCGAGGATGCCGTCGAGCGTCTCGTAGGGCGGCAGCGTGTCCTGGTCGGTCTGGTCGGGCCGCAGTTCCGCGCTCGGCGGCTTCTCGATCGAGTTGACCGGGATCGGCGGTACCTCGCCACGCTCGGCGGCGTGCGCGTTGCGCCAGCGCGCGAGCTCCCAGACCAGCAGCTTCGGCACGTCCTTGATCGGCGCGAACCCGCCGGCCGAGTCGCCGTAGATCGTGGAGTAGCCCACCGCGAGCTCGGTCTTGTTGCCCGTCGTGAGCACGAGGTGGCCGTGCAGGTTGGAGAGCCCCATGAGGATGATGCCGCGCACCCGTGCCTGCACGTTCTCCGCGGCGGTGCCGGTGAGCTCCAGCTGCTCCTCGATCGGCTGTACCAGGTCGGCGATCGGTTCGACCGAGTAGTGCAGCCCGATGTTCTCGGCGAGGTCGTCCGCGTCGCTTCGGGAGCCGTCGGAGCTGTACCGGCTCGGCATGCTCACGCCCCAGACCCGGTCCGCGCCGATCGCGTCGGCGGCGATGGCCGCGCAGACCGCGGAGTCGATGCCGCCGGAGAGCCCGAGGATCACCGACCCGAACCCGTTCTTGCCCACGTAGTCGCGCAGGCCCAGCACGAGCGCGTTCCAGAGCTGCTCGCGGTCGTCGGGCGGAACGGCGATGCCGGATGCCGCCCCCGCAACAACAGCCCGCGCGTCGGCCAGCTCCACTCGCGTCACCGACCCAGGTAATTCAAGCCCGCTCGCGGAGGCGACCTCCACGTCGCAGAGCAGCAGGTGCTCCCGGAACTGCGGGGCGCGCGCCAGCACAGTGCCGTTCGTGTCGACCACCACGCTGTCGCCGTCGAACACGAGGTCGTCCTGCCCGCCGACGATGTTGATGTAGGCGACGACGGTGTTCGTCTCGCGCGCCCGGCGGGTCACGAGTGGCAGCCGCACGTCGTCCTTGTCGCGCTCGAACGGCGAGGCGTTGATCACGAGCAGGAGCCCGGCGTCCGCCTCGAGCACGCGCGCCAGCGGGCCGCCGTCGCGCCAGAGGTCTTCGCAGATGATGAGCGCGACATCCGCCCCTTTGATGCGCAGCACGAGCAGCTCGTCGCCGGGGATGAAGACGCGGTACTCGTCGAAGACGGAGTAGCTGGGCAGGTGGTGCTTCGTGTACCGCGCCTTGACGTGGCCGTGCTGCAGAACGCTCGCCCGGTTCTTCGCGATCGCGGTCGGGGCATTGCTGGTGCCGAGCAGGCGCGGCTCGAACGGGCCGTCCGGGTGGCCGACGATCACCGGCAGGTCGCCGAGGCCGGCGGCCTGCAGATCGCGGGCGAGCCGGTCCACCGCGTCGTGGGCCGCGTGCAGGAACGAGGGGCGTGAGGCGAGGTCTTCGATCGGGTAGCCGCTGAGCGCCATCTCGCCCACGGCGAGCAGGTCGGCGCCGGCCGCGGACGCCGCGCGGGCCGCCTCCAGCACCTGCCGTGAGTTGCCCGCGAAGTCGCCGACGACGGGGTTGGTCTGGCCCAGTGCCAAGCGGAGTCGGGGCATGTCCACTAGCCTAATAGCGGGGCCGCAGCGCCTCGAAAAGCCAGTCAAGAGGAGCCCATGGACAAGCAGCGTGACTTCGTTCTCCGCACAATCGAAGAGCGCGGCGTCAAGTTCATCCGACTCTGGTTCACCGACGTCGTCGGCACGCTCAAGTCGGTGGCCATCGCGCCCGCCGAGGTCGAGGGGGCCTTCGCGGAGGGCCTTGGCTTCGACGGTTCGGCCATCGAGGGACTGACCCGTTCCTACGAGGCCGACGTGCTCGCGCACCCGGATCCGGCCACGTTCCAGATCCTGCCCTGGCGCGGCGAGATCGACCCGACCGCGCGCATGTTCTGCGACATCACCACTCCCGACGGCCAGCCCGCCGTCGCCGACCCGCGCAACGTGCTCAAGCGCACGCTCGCCACGGCCGCCGACCGCGGATTCACCTTCTACACGCACCCCGAGATCGAGTTCTATCTGCTCAAGAGCTCGCAGTACGGCGCCGAGGGCCCCGAGCCGGTCGACAAGGCGGGCTACTTCGACAACGTTCCCGGCGGCACCGCGCACGACTTCCGCCGGCGCTCGGTGCGGATGCTTGAAGACCTCGGCATCTCGGTCGAGTTCAGCCACCACGAGGCCGGCCCCGGCCAGAACGAGATCGACCTGCGCTACGCGGACGCGCTCACCACGGCCGACAACATCATGACCTTCCGCACGGTGGTCAAGGAGGTCGCGATCGAGCAGGGCGTCTACGCCACCTTCATGCCGAAGCCGCTCTCCGGCGAGCCCGGATCGGGCATGCACACGCACATGTCGCTCTTCGAGGGCGACACGAACGCCTTCTTCGACGCGGGCGGCCAGTACCAGCTCTCGAAGATCGGGCGCCAGTTCATCGCCGGCCTGCTCCGCCACGCGCCGGAGATCACGGCGGTGACCAACCAGTTCGTCAACTCGTACAAGCGGCTCTGGGGCGGCGCGGCGCAGAACAAGCTGGGCGAGGCGCCGAGCTTCGTCACCTGGGGCCACAACAACCGCTCCGCGCTCGTGCGCGTGCCGCTCTACAAGCCCGGCAAGGGCCAGAGCGCCCGCGTCGAGTACCGCGCGATCGACTCGGCGGCGAACCCGTACCTCGCCTACTCGCTGCTGCTGGCCGCGGGGCTCAAGGGCATCGAAGAGGGCTACGAGCTGCCCGCCGAGGCCGAGGACAACGTCTGGGAGCTCTCGGATGCCGAGCGCCGCGCCCTCGGCTACAACCAGTTGCCGGCCAGCCTCGACCACGCGGTGTCGCTGATGGAGGACTCAGAGCTGGTGGCGGAGACGCTCGGCGAGCAGGTGTTCAACTTCGTGCTGCTCAACAAGCGGCAGGAGTGGCGCGAGTACCGCGCCCAGGTGACGCCCTACGAGCTCAAGAGCAACCTGGAGATGCTGTAAGCGCTCCCACCCACGGGAGACCACGACGATGGCGCGTGAACTGACCACCCTCACGGACCTGGCGCGGCTCGGCTTCGCCGACCTCGACGAGTCGTCGCGCCTGCTCGACGAGGTGGGGGAGTTCCATCCGCTCGGGGAGCTGATGCCCGCGTTCGCCCGCGCTGCCGACCCCGACCAGGCGCTGCGCACGCTCGCGGAGCTGGTGCGGCGGCATCCGACCCAGACGGGTGCGCTGCTTCGGGACGACACGGCTACGGCGCGGCTGCTGCAGGTGCTCGGGGCATCCGCGGGGCTGGGCGAGTTCTTCCTGCGCCGCCCCGACGAGCTCGACGCCCTGGCCGACGCGCTCCCCGCGCCGCTGTCGGTCGACGAGTACCGCGCCGAGCTGCTGGCAGCGATCGAGCCGACGACCGCCGAGGAGGAGGGCTGGACCGCCCTGCGCGTGCGCTATCGCAGGCACCTCGCGCGCCTCACCGCCCTCGACCTCGCGCAGGCCGACCCGCTGGCCGGGCTCACGACCGTGGCGGCCGCGCTGGCCGACCTCGCCGCCGCGGCCCTGGATGCCTCCCTCGCCGTCGCCCGCCGGCACTCCGCCTTCCCGGCTCCCGCCGTCGCCGAGACGCGGCTGGCCATCATCGGCATGGGCAAGGCCGGCGCCCGCGAGCTCAACTACGTGAGCGACGTCGACGTGATCTTCGTGGGCGAGGGATCCGGCGAGACCGACAATGCACGGGCGATCGAGATCTCGACGCGGCTGGCGATGGCCACGATGCGCGGCATCCACGAGATGTCGATGGAGCCGCCGCTCTGGGAGGTCGACGCCAACCTGCGGCCGGAGGGCAAGGATGGCGCGCTGGTGCGCACCCTCGAGTCGCACGTGGCGTACTACGACCGCTGGGCCAAGAGCTGGGAGTTCCAGGCGCTGCTCAAGGCGCGCGCCATGTCGGGCGACCTCGAGCTGGGGGAGCGCTACGTCGAGGCGCTCGCGCCCAAGGTGTGGAACAGCGCGTCGCGCGACGGGTTCGTCGAGGGCGTGCAGCGCATGCGCGAGCGGGTCACCGACAACATCCCGAGCGACGAGCTCGACTTCCAGCTCAAGCTCGGCCCTGGCGGGCTGCGTGACGTGGAGTTCACCATCCAGCTGCTGCAGCTGGTGCACGGGCAGACCGATCCGGGCGTGCGGCAGCGCGACACGCTCTCCGCCCTGGCCGCGCTGGCCGAGCAGGGCTACATCGGCCGCGAGGAGGCTGGCGAGTTCTCGCGCGACTACCGGTTCCTCAGGCTGCTGGAGCACCGCCTGCAGCTGGCCAACCTGCGGCGCACTCACCTGATGCCGAGCGAGCCGGATGCCCTGCGCATCCTCGCCCGCGCGTCCGGTGTCGCGACCAGCGGCGTCGACCTCATCGAGCAGTGGAACCGCACCAAGATCGCGGTGCGCAGCCTGCACGAGCGCCTGTTCTACCGTCCGCTGCTCTCGGCGGTCGCCGCGCTGCCCGAGGGCGGGATGGTGCTCACGTCGAGCCAGGCCGAGGCCCGGCTCGCGGCCATCGGCTTCCGCGACCCGCGCGGCGCGCTGGCGCACATCGCCGCGCTCACGAGCGGGGTGTCGCGCCGCGCCGCCATCCAGCGGCACCTGCTGCCGGTCATGCTCGGCTGGTTCGCCGCCGGTGCCGACCCGGACAACGGGCTTCTCGCGTTCCGCAAGCTGAGCGAGGACCTGGGGGAGTCGTACTGGTTCCTGCGGATGCTGCGCGACTCGTCCGGCGCGGCGCAGCGCCTCACGACGGTGCTCTCCGGCTCGCGGTTCGCCAACGTGCTGCTGGAGCGCATCCCGGAGGCCGCCGCCTGGTTCGAGCACGAGGAGCAGCTGCGGCCGCGACCGCTCGCCGCCCTGCTCGACGAGGCGCGCGCCACGGTCGCCCGGCACGACGACCCCGCCGAGGCCGCGCTGGCCCTGCGCACGGCCCGCCGGCGCGAGGTGCTGCGACTCGCGATGGCCGCGATCCTGGGCTGGATCGACGTCGAGGAACTCGGCACGGCCCTGTCGGACGTGACGACGACACTCCTCACCGGTGTGCTGGAGGTGATCCGCGCGCAGGCGCCCGACGACGGCATCGAGTTCGCGATCATCGCCATGGGTCGCTACGGCGGCCAGGAGCTCGGATTCGGCTCGGATGCCGACGTCATGTACGTCTACCGGCCCACCACCGCGACGGGCGAGGTCGCCCAGGCGCGGGC